>JAJTDQ010000052.1 GCA_021300505.1 Cryomorphaceae bacterium | reverse complement strand
GCCAAATTGTGCGTATCGCGGCGGTAAATGGGAATGTCCTTCAATTGGACTCACCATTACGAATGGATTATTCACTAACAAGACATCCTCGGATTCATCGAATTTTACCAAAAAGCAATGTTGGAATTGAGTGTCTTTCTATTGAGCGTCTGGACAATACAGCGCCGGAGCAAGCGAGTGTGCTTTCGTTCAATTATGCGGTTAATTCGTGGGTGAACGGCATAGAGATTTCTAAAACCACATTTGCGCATGTGGAAGCAACCGCATGTTCTAATTTGGCCATTACCAATTCTTATTTCCATGATGCGCATGAGTATGGTGGTGGTGGACGAGGATATGGGGTGATGCTTCATTTTACCACAAACGAGTGTTTGGTTTACAGCAACATCTTCAGTCATTTACGCCATTCTATGATCCTCCAAGCAGGCTCCAATGGAAATGTGTTTTGTTACAACTTTTCGCGCGACCCATATTGGACTGGGAGTATTTTCCTGCCATCTAATTCTGCTGGTGACATGGTTTTGCATGGGAATTATCCATATTCAAATTTGTTCGAACAGAATGATGGGCAAAACATGGTGATTGACAACTCTCACGGCGCAAATGGACCACATAACACGTATTTTCGTAATCGCGGAGGTTTGTTTGGGATTTTCTTTAGCGACAATACGTCTCCTAATCAAAATTTAGTCGGTAATGAAATAACCAATACAGGTACACCAATGAGTGCTATCAACTATACCATTCAAGGTACGGGACATTTTGTGTTTGGAAACAACAACAAAGGAACGATATCGCCATCTGGAACAAGCGTATTACCTGATAGTTCTTATTATTTCACTTCGCGCCCAGCACTCATCCCTCAAAACGTTTACGCATCGATAGGCACTCCGAACGCTTTGAATTCAGGCAGTATTCCAGCAACGTATTTCTACCAAAACAGTGACTTTTTCGCGAATGCTTGCGAATACACAACCGATTTAAGTTTGGTAGATCAGCACTTATCTCAAATAAAAATATTTCCAAATCCCTTGTCAAGAAATGAATGGTTGAATATAGAAGGGGATTATGAAACACTTGAAATTTTAAATCTTCTCGGGCAGGTAATTTATCAATGTGACGCGGTGAACAGGCTTTCACTAGCGAATTACAATGCGGGAATATATCGAATTAAAGTCACGGACAAATTGAATGCTTCTTCTACGTTTAGAATTTTAATAGTGAATTAAGATGCGAATAACTGACGGATTTTGAATGTTGTTGTTAATTAGTAAATGAAACGGTGTAGGCAAAATGACGAATTATTTGTTATTTTCGAAATGTTGTTTCATGGAAAACGAAACTTAACTTATTTTAAACTTAATTTTTTAAAAATGAAAAAAATTACCCTATTCGTTGTTGCTGCCATTTTTATGGTGTCATCTTGTACAATTGAGAAAAGATTGTATAATTCTGGTTACCATGTTGAATGGCACCATTCTAAAAAACATGTTGATACAGATCAAGTTGCTCAAGAAGAATCGAATACTGAAGTTCGTGAAGCTGCCGTTGCACAACAAACAAGAACTGTATATGTTGATCAAGTAGTTGAAGAATCAGTTGTAAATGATGCAGTTGAAACTACACTTGTTGAAACTACACGAGTTGAAACAGAAAATGAAGTGTCTAACACTATTGTCTCTGCAAAGAATGTGGTAGGTCAAGAATCTGCTGTTTCAGTGGTAAAAGATCAACAAGTGAAAGCAGTGAAAGCAAAAGAATCTAGAAAAGCAGAGAAATCAAAAGCGCCAGCTGGTGGAAAAAGCCAAATTATTGCTTTAATTCTTTGTTTCTTCCTGGGAGTTTTAGGCATTCACCGTTTCTATCTTGGATATACAGGGATTGGAGTTCTTATGTTGCTTACAGGTGGTGTTTGCGGAATACTTGCCTTGATTGACTTTATTCGTATTCTTTTGGGGGACCTTGGTCCGAACGGAGGAAGTTATTCTGAGAAGCTATAAATTGAAAAGATATTTTTATCTTTCTTATGTCAGCGGGCTAGTTATTGCACCATTCGTGCTTTTACTATTGCCCGCTGACTTTTTTGATACCGGTGAATCTATGTGTCTGTCGGTTCAATTATTTGATATGCAGTGGACTACAACAAACTATCTTTTGTTGTGTTTTTTGTGCTTTTTACCGTTTGGATTCAGGAAATACGTCGCATTCTTCGTCGACTAAAACAAGAAGGGAGCTGATTTATCGTCATCGAAGACGGATGATTGCCGCTTTTCGTGTTTTTTCCACTCAGTTTCTTTCAAAATCAGTACTTTTGCAGTTGAATTTCTTAGCGCTTTATGATTCAATTCGTCATCTCGGCAGTACTGCTTCTATCAAGCTTCTCAAAATCTGAGTGCATTAAAGTACTACAGGGTAAAGATGCGAAGGCAATTCAAAAACAAATTACAGCCATAGAACAATCTCCAGTTTCCTCTGATCGTACGGCATATTTGGGTGCTTTGACAATGAAATCGGCTTCTCTAAAAGTTACCCCAAAAGATAAATTGGAAGTTTTTAAGAAAGGAAAGGACCTATTAGAAAAAGCCATTACAGCCAATAAAAAAAATACGGAATATCGTTTTTTGCGTTTGATGATTCAGGAAAATGCACCTAAAATTTTGAAGTATTCTTCAAATATAAATGAGGATGCGACTTGGATAAAAGAACATTATTCGAAATGCAGCGCTGAAATAATTCAAGCCATTAAGAACTATGCAGCACAATCAGTTGTTCTAGATTTATAAGTGATGATTGATAGCACAAACACCTCTCAAATATTTAAAGTTTCGGGCGTCTCGAAGCGCTATCCGAAGGCAGAATCCTACAGCCTCACAGATGTGTCTTTTGATGTCATTCGAGGTGAAAAGCTTGGTATTTTCGGTCCAAACGGAGCGGGTAAAACTACCTTGATTTCGATCTTGAGCGGTATTTTACCGAAAACTTCTGGTGAGGTGAGTTATTATATTGATAATCAACCTACTGATTTTATTAAGATACTTCCTAAAATTGGTTTTGTCCCTCAAGATTTTGCCCTCTATCAAGAATTGACAGCCAAGCAGAATCTGAGTTATTTTGGTAAAATGCATGGTTTAAAAAATCCAGAACTTGAAGAGAAAATAACAACTCTTTTAAAAATCCTAGGACTTGACCACGTTGGAAATAGAAAGTTGGCATCGTTCTCAGGAGGAATGAAAAGACGAATTAATTTAGCCATTGGGTTAATCAATGACCCTGAAATTCTATTCTTAGATGAACCAACTGTAGGCGTAGATGTTCAAAGTAAGGTGGCAATAATGACTTTATTGAACGAATTGAATGCCAAGGGAACCACGATGATTTATACTTCACATCATTTGCGCGAAGCAGAGGATTTTTGTGATCGAACTTTGTTGCTAGATGATGGACGAATCATCGCTGAAGGGACTCTTCACGACCTTCTCGAACAACACAATGCAGATAGTTTGGAGGATTTACTCATTAACTTAACAGGAAAAGCGCTACGGGACTGATGGAACGATTTAAAGCTTCTTTAGTTAAAGAGATTTTACTCTTGTTACATGACAAGGTAGGGCTTTTGCTCATGTACCTGATGCCGCTATTGTTGGTATTTATTATTACCATTGTTCAAGATAGCGCATTTCGTTTGGTCAATGAAAACCGTTTGGATATATTGATCGTGAACAACGATAAAGGACCATTGGGAGATTCGTTGGTTGAATCCATGAAAAATGCGGGCAGTTTTAAAATTGATGTAAAAAACGGCATCAATGAAGATCAATTGGCAAATCTCACATTGGAAGGCAGCAAACTAGCTACTTTATATGTTCCTTCAAATTTTAGCCAATCACTTTCGACAAATTCTAAGAGAATATCGGATGTGATGTTGAGTGAATTCGGCATGGAAACAGAGCGTAATTCGAATGAAAGTAATAGGACAGAGCTTCCAAGTGGTGTTCAATTGATATTCGATCCAGTTCTTCAAGAGAGTTTTCAAGTAACGTTAATCAATAACCTTCAAACGATGATTTCGGGAATTGAGTCGAAGGAGATGATTCGTCAATTGTATGCGGACATGGGCTACGACAAAATACCCGCAAAAATTCTCAAAGAACTTAATCGAAATAGAACAAGAATTGTTGCTAAACCTGCAATGACAGGAGAATCCGCAATGGTTCCTAATTCCACCCAACACAATGTTCCAGCTTGGTCTATTTTTGCGATGTTCTTTATGGTCATTTCGCTTGGAAGTAACCTAGTGAAAGAGAGAATTTCGGGAAGTTTTGTGCGCTTGCAAACCATTCCAGGTTCTTTTCTTCATGCCATGTTCGCGAAAATAACAGTGTATAGTTTTGTCGCACTTACGCAACTCATGATTATGTTTGCGATTGGTGTGTATGTCTTTCCTCTCATAGGTTTGCCAAAATTAAATTTGCCGAATCATATTCTCCCATTCTTATTAATTTCTGTTCTCTCGGCAATGGCCGCAATAAGTTACGCTGCAATGGTTGGTACATATGCAAAAACCCAAGAACAAGCAAACGGTTTTGGTGCAATTTCAATCATTATTTTTGCTGCGATAGGTGGGATTTGGGTGCCATCGTTTGTAATGCCCGATTACATGGTGATGATTAGTAAATTGTCTCCTTTGCATTGGTGCTTGGAAGGATTCTACTCACTCTTTTTAAAAGACGGTAGCTGGGACCAACTTTTGGGGCCTGTGATTTATTTGGTCTCTTTTACTGTTCTCTGCCAATTCATGGCTTTGTGGAGACTGCGACGTCAGCACTACATCTAAATCTTTTCTGTGCTATAAAGTTTCTTTTCTTAATTCATTGAAACGAATTAAGCACTCCGCCGTTCATTTTCTTTTTACATTTGATTAAAATTAATTTAATGAAAATTTTCATCGCTTTCTTGTGCTTAATTTTGACCCAATCCATTGTGGCGCAATTGGATGCGAAATACCTCGGAGTATACTTATCTGATGAAGGGAATGCAGAAATTATGATCTCCACTTCGGATGAAGATAGGGAAGTTTGTTTTATTGCAGATTTGACAGTATATGCTCCCGTAAATGACAATTTTGAATCTGCTCACGAGGATATTATTTATTCTGGATATGGCACTTGTGACGGGCCAAATGGACACATGTTAATGAACTTAGAAAAAAATGGACAAATCCGAAATTTGGAGGTTTCTTTTTCTATGAAAGACGATGAACCAATATTGACGGTATATGCAGGGGATAAGAAAACCAATTATTCTTTAATATTGTCCATTGAAGATGTCCAAATGGAGGCGGATGGTAGCAATGAAGATGCAATTTACATCTTGCCTAACATGGAGATTGAGGATAATGAATACCCACTTTTCAAGCGTTCCGATGGTGCCTTGTTGTATGTCATGACGGATGAAGATGGGATTATGTTCATTATTTCTGCAGGTACACCTGGATATGATACAATAACGGATGAAGATCCTTGCTTTTTGAATGTACTTAATGGTAACATGAACCCACGCAATGAGCAGATGACACTCTTCAGTTTTTTTAATGAGGAAACAGGCTGCAGCCTGCAATTTAAATTCTTCAATGACAATCAAGGTCAGCGTTTCGAGGTAACCGAAAGTAACTGTTCCGAAGATCACGTTACGGGATGTTTGAGCTGGTCAGGAACCTATGCCATTCCCAAAGGCGATTGATTGTAGATGAAGTCGCTTTACCAAATCCTTTTATTTCCGCTTATCTACCTGGCCTGTGACTTGTTTGTTAGGTCAGAGTTAATCGAATTGTACTCGCCTATGCAGCGCGGTTTTTATTTGCTGTCTGCAATAAATTCATTGTTGTTCTATTTTGCAGCTCTCATCATTTTACGACGTAACAAGAAAAAGAAATTGATTTATTTTTCAGTATTGAGCGTGCTCACTGCCTATTTCGTTGCCTCAATTTCAGGTTCCTTTATCTTTTTTTATTTCAATGGTTTTTTTCCGAATTTCTATACCTACGAATATTTCAAAAATGAGCCGATTAGCGCCATGGTGCTGTTGCGGGATACAATAAAATTGCAAGATCTTTTCATTTTTTCAATTGCTTTTGTCGTAGTTGCAGCTCTGCTTCATTTTTCATCATCACTTGTTTCGCCACGCAGAAATCGACTTCGATGGATTGGCATGTCATTTTTATTGTTGTTTTCGACGCTTGTTCTCATGATTAAGCGCTATGACCAGTGTTTAACAGTTGATTCTAATTTCTCATCAGCCATTGTTCGTCATGTTATGGATTATCGCCTACAACGAGTTTTCAAAGGTCAAGGCCTCGGATTTAGAACGCCTGTGAATTTGCCTAAGTTAAAGGAGAAAAAGGAGTATAACGTATTGGTGGTTGTATTTGAAAGCCTAAGAAATAAGAATTTACCAGCTTATGGATATGTGCGAAAAACAACACCCGAATTGGAAAAATTTAAGGCTGAACACAGCGATGAATTTCACGTGTTTAAGCACCCGTATGCAGCATCCTCGACGACCATGCTTGCTGTTCCAGCCATTTTAACGGGCATGGCGGCGTATCAACCAGTTGAGGATTTTTACAGTCAACCATTTTTATGGGATTACGCTAAAATGTTGAATTATCGTACATTTTTCCTGTCATCCCATAGCATGAAGTGGTACCATTTTGACCGATTTTACTCACGCCAAAAACCTGAGAAGTATTGGTACAAAGAGAAGAGTGGAAAACCATTTTTTAATGATCTTGGAATCAATGATGTCCATACAGTGAACGAGTTGTGTAAAACAATTAAACCCCTTGATTCACGCTCATTTTTTGGCGTCGTTCAATTCAATGCTACGCATTATCCTTATAATGTTCCTGAAAAATTCAAACGGTGGAAGGGGCGTTTCGTGGATGAATACGACAATAGCATTTTATATCAAGATTACTTGTTAGGAAAGTTGTTTAAGACGATGAAAGCGAATGGAATGCTTGAAAATACAGTTGTGATTTTTGTGAGTGATCACGGTGAATCATTGAAGGACCACAATAACATTGGCCATGTGGATAGTTACTACACCGAAGCCATTTCTGTTCCTTTGATGATGTACATCCCAGAGAAAATTGCCAAGGAAAAGAACATACAACAACTCAAAAAGAATACTGAGCGCAATGTATGCACAATTGACATTGCCCCAACCATAGTTGATCTTCTAGGCTTGACAAAAAATAAAGCAGTGAAGAAATACATGCGCGTATATGAGGGGTATAACCTTTTTTCGAAGGTTCCTGAATACCGGTCGATCATTACCATGAACAACAATGAAGTAGCCAAATTCTGGGTTGGAATTTCCGTTATACGTGGCGAATACCATTATGTACATCGGGTCAATGTGGTACCAAATCGAGAAGAAGTTTACAACCTACGAAAAGATCCTAAGGAGCTGAAAAACATCAATCCTACCATCAGTGCTTCAAAGCGTAAATGGCTGCAAGAAGCCTTGTTTGAACACGCGGCTTGCAACAAATACATGAAGAGAAATTAAAAGTGAAGTGTTGACAATCGCACTTCTTGTTGGATTCGTGTTTGGTTGTTTCGGTCAATAATCTTCAAAACGATGTAGGGTTCAGGCGCGTTCAAATGAAATTGAATCATACCAAACTGATTATCCATGACAGGCACCCCAATGCGGTTTTCATTCGGTACAGAGAATCCCCAGTTTTCCGTTAGCCCACTTGAGGTTAAATCATAGATTCCATACATACCTTCTGGTTTTATGTAGGATAGTTCAGCATAATGAAGATCCCCTGAGATGAAAACAATACCATTCGCCTTGGTTTTTTTGATCAATTCAAGAAAACGAGTTTGCTCTGATGGATAATTTGCCCAAGTCTCATAGCCATTGTATTCTGTCGCAAATTGTGTGCTGCTGCCGATAATACGCAAATCAGCTGGTTTTAATAATTGTGATTCAAGCCATTTCCATTGTTCTGCACCAAGCAAAGTTGAGTCGGGACTCGTTTGAGGAGAATAATCCAAGGTATAGTTGTGCAATGAATCTCCTTCTAAAAAGCCATCATAGGGCTTTAAATTATCGCGAAATGTGCGCAGGTCGAGCAAGATGACTTGTACTTTTTTGCCACTTGAAAAATAGGAGTACGACGTATAAATTCCCTGGTGATCAAATCTGTTGGATTCTTTGGGTTCTTGAAAAAAATGAAGGAATATTTTTTTTGAAGCCTCCTTTTTCGGATTATGACGACCAGAATCATTTAACCCAAAATCATGGTCATCCCATGTCGCGAGAATTGGCAGAGTTTTTTTTAATTTTCTGTAATGAGGATTCTTGCCTAAAACCTTGTACTTCTTTTTTAAGACACGCATGTTTTCTGTGTCAGCATAAATATTATCTCCCAAATAAATGAATAGGTCAGGGGAGTGCCCAAGAATAGTATCGAAAATGCTCAAGTCCTTGTTCTGATTGGAACAAGAACCAAATGCCAGTGATTTCAATTCTTGTTGAGCAGTTATTTTCTTCGAACAAAGTAATAGCAAGGTAAAAATGAAAATGCGCGACATTATTTTTCTTGTTTTGACAAATGTCTGCTTTTTATGTGAAGTAACTTACCTTTGAGAAAGAATGATTTGAAGCGTATGAGAAATTTATTGAGAACCTTGATTCATGCAGGTGTAAAACCAGTTGATGCTATGTTCGATCGTCGACTAAAAATTGCGGTTAATATATTGGTTGTTAATGCGGTAATTAGCATTAGTGCCGTGTCAATACTTCATTTGATTTTTAATCGGGAGATGTCTAATCTCTACATTTTAATTGCTCTGCCATTATTTGCCCTAGCAGGGATCATAAATGCTAAAGGGTATGTAATGACCGCCATTACGTATGTCTTTTGTATAAGCAACCTATTACTTACAGTTTTTTCAATCCGATTGGGAGAGTTATCCTTGACACACGTTCATTTCATTTTACTCATCATTGGAATTGCACTTTTGTACCAATACCGTAAATCAACTTTTTACTTTTATTTCAACCTTATTTTCACCTTGATCTGCGTGATTTTTGTGTTGCTTTCGTTTCAATTTGGTTGGTTCTCATGGTTTTTTGACCATTCGTTAAATCCTGATTTATCGCGTCACCTCAATTACATTATGCTCATTGTAGTTTCGTTGGTTTTTACGTTTACAGTGGTCTATACCTATTATCAGCAACAAGCGTCCGTATTACAGTCCCTGCAAGAACAGAAAATACTACTTGCTGAAGTGAATCACCGAGTTAAAAACAACATGGCGGTAATCATTGGATTATTGAATTTGAAACGCAACACGTCGAACAATATAGAAACGCAAAAAGATCTCGAAGATGTGAAGGCCAGGGTTATGTCTATGGCACTTGTGCATGATCGAATGTACAGCGAAGGAAATGCAAATGCGGTAGATATGGACGGCTATGTGGGAGATTTAGTCAAAGAGATTTCACATAGTTTCAATTTGTTCAATAAAGTGAAGTTCGACGTAACTGTTGAAAAATTGACGATTGATGTTTCAATTGCGATTCCTTTGGGATTGATTCTCAATGAAATTATTACGAATGCTATGAAGCATGCCTTTTCAAATACAGCCTTTCCGAAAATTTATATTGAAATTATTCGAATGGAGGGTGATTTGCTAAAGGTAACAGTGCGCGACAATGGTGGAGGAATTCAGGAAATGCAAAAGAGCAATGATCGCATGGGTATGGTGCTTATAGACGCATTATCAGAACAGCTGAACGGTACACATCAATTTAGTGAGGACAATGGCTTGCGCTTCGATCTAATTTTTTCGGTCTCGCCCTTGACTCAACGACGGATATAGGCTGGTGAGTCGCGTGGAATGGACTCGAAAATCCATCGAATATAAGGCATCTCATGACTTTCCCTAAACCCCTTTTTGGACCAGTCTTTAGGCATTGTAATTTTACCGAAACAACACGGATCACATTTGTCAATGTCTTTTGCTAAGCACTGAGGTGCAACGCCATCTTGTTCAGAAACAGGAGAGCCATCGTTGTAGGCACTGCCATATTGCCAGGCACTTTTAAACAACGACCAATCTGGATTGTCTGTGCATGCTCCCTCAGGTGCAATGATGACAAATCGACCAAGTACAACGAATGACTTCACTTCTTCAATGAACCCTAAGGCATAGGCATATCCCATGCTGTGACAAACAATATTTACAGTGTCTTTGCGATTTCCAATTGACGGAAGTGCACTACGTTCTTGAATAAATGCCTTTCCAGCGATCCTTCCTTGTTGTTTTCTTTTTTCAAAACCAATGAGGTTTTCCTTTTGGTTTAAAAGCAATTTTGAATTTTTAGTCCATGGTAAGATTTTCGCGGCAACATAACTGATACCAAATCCTCCCATTGAACGGTGCGTTGAGGTACTGACACCCATGCTCCCGTTGATGTACCATTTCTCATCGGGATTAAATCGAGCAATCAGTGTATCGTCAAATGATTGCCAATACCAATAGCGATCGAAATTTGTTATGAGATTATCAGTAGGATCCCAATTCTTTTTTAATCCACGGTACCCATTGGAAAATACTAAAATCTGAGATGGCTCTTCACTTTTTGTTGATGTAAAAAGGTGAGTTACATTTTCTCCAACGTAATTCCAAACTTCTTGACGTGAGATAGTTCGCTTTCCTGTAGATGGATCTTTGGTCCAGTAGGAGAATACGGTGTACTGACCTTGAGTTGGAACATTCACTCCAATTGAGGATAGGACAATACTGTCTTTGGCCGATTTAAAGCGCAATTGGTTGTTTTCGTCATAGTCGAAATAAATCACATTTTTTCGGACTTTGAAAATCCATTTTCCTTCTTGACGGATGTAGAGAATGGAGCCTGTTTCTTCAGATGGTGAGCGGAATAGGGGAAACTTTAAGCTATCGATATTTGAGAAATTTCTAGATCGGCGTTGCCGGTTGGAGTTGTCTTCAACAAAATCGGCGATTCCACGAATCAACTGTTTAGGTCGAATACGCTGTTCTTTTTTGGATAGCTCACTCCCAACAATGACTTTAAAATTTTGCAAGTACGGCTTGTCAATTGTTTTATTGTAAATGATTCCCATTGAATCTTCTTCCCAGAAATAATAGGCTGTTAGTCCCACCGTTCGTTTGGCAGCAGTGTTTCGTTGGGCAAATGCGGGTGAGAATAGTCCAAAACCAAAAATGACGAAAAATAGTACCGATCGCATTATTTCGAATAGTGATAAAAAATTCCAGAGGTAAATGGTGTCCATAAAGAGGCCTTCTGTCCACATGCTTTGAGACCAGAATTGACCCAAGTATTGCATGTGTGCAGCAAACTATAACTGCCTTTTGCTTCATAAAAGGCATCGTTATCGCCATAAACAGCGTTGGTACGGATGTGAATTGAGTGGCGCTGTTTTTTCAATAAAGACAATTCTACATAATGAATCAACTGACGGTATTGTTTTGGTGTAACATAAAAGTGTACATGCTCTACATTGTCAGGTATTTCACGGTAGTAGGTAACATGGATAGCTGCTGAACTTAACCAAAATGCGGCCTTGAAAGCAGTTGAAAATTTTAATTGACTCCATTCAGGAGTGTGCAAATAAAAGCCTTTATCGCCCCAACCAACCGACACCAATTTTACCAAAGAATCTTTCCCTTTTGTATTTTGAATGGGAAAGGTGCGATTCCAG
>JAJTDQ010000051.1 GCA_021300505.1 Cryomorphaceae bacterium | reverse complement strand
CGTTGATTTGCGCTACCTCAAAGGTGAACGAACTTCCAGGCTGTCCCATTGAAAACTTGTACAAAGGCTCAAGGGTTTCTGTGTCGAAGAGCATGCAGCCATTCACAGCATTCTGTAACTCGTCTGCTTTCAGTTTGATGTTGGAATAATGGGTAGTAATGACACCAAAACTCTTTCGGTTGTACAATTCTTCAAAAAACACTTCCGCTAATGCACCGCCCAAATCAGGATCGGACCCTGTTCCAAACTCATCCAACAGCAAGAGTGTGCGTTTGTTGGCTACAGTCAGGAAGTGTTTCATGCGCTTCAGTCGATACGAATAAGTGCTGAGTTCATTTTCTATGGATTGATTGTCCCCAATATCGGTGAGTATCTGTTGAAAGAAGCACATCTTACTATTCGGATCAACTGGTACAAGCAATCCGGACTGAAGCATAAGTTGTAACAAGCCAATCGTTTTTAAGGTGATGCTCTTTCCTCCTGCATTAGGTCCAGATATGACCAGCATTCGAGAGGTTTTGTCCATGCGAATGTACTGCGGGAGCGTCTTTTTACCTATGGATTTGTTATTCCTCCATAAAATCGGATGAAAGGCATTGATGAGCTCAATTTGTGTTTCGCTTTGAATGCCTGGCAGGACACAGTCTAGTTCTAAGGCAAGTTGAGACTTCGCGTTGATGAAATCCAACTGTGTCAGCACCTGCTGATAGGATTTGATTAAGGGTAAAAATACCGCCACTTCGCGGGTCAATGCTTGTAGAATGCGGTATATTTCTTTACGTTCATCATCGAGCAACATTTCCAACTCGTTGTTCAACTGGATGTTGACTTGAGGTTCAATGAACGTTAAACTCCCCGTTTTACTCGATCCCATGACGGTACCTGAGATTTTTCGCTTGTGGGTGGAAAGAATTGTCAAT
This sequence comes from Cryomorphaceae bacterium, assembly GCA_021300505.1. Lineage (GTDB taxonomy): Bacteria > Bacteroidota > Bacteroidia > Flavobacteriales_D > Crocinitomicaceae > M0103. The sequence goes on along the minus strand of JAJTDQ010000051.1, from coordinate 11,708 downwards.
ACTCGACGATCGTTTACAAAAGCCTCACGGGTGTCTCCGAGCACATTTTCTTTCGACAACTTGCGCAACTCCTTATCGAAATTGCGGTTGATTTGATTGCGGACAACCTTAATTTTATGTCGAATTTCAGAAAGTAGCTTTGATGCGTCATCTTTCACATTTCCGGTGCGATCGAATACTTTGTCAATGGCATCTATGATGTCTGTTGTAAAATACGATTCATTAAAAAGTGACCATAGCAATGGGAAGTCCTTTTCGCGTTTATCGAAGAAATAAAGCAATGCATTCACCAGTGCCGAACATCGTGAAATACGCATATATCCTTCAAGACTGAGTACTGCATTGCGAATAGGAAGCAACTTCAATTCTGCTGTGAGTTCCTCGAAATCAAGCGCTGGGAATGGATTTCCTTCTGTCCGAATAGCGACAAGTTCATCAAGACGTTTGCGCGCAGTTGGACCTTTGCCATAGTCCACCAACCATTGACGGATCAACGGAAACTCTAAGTCGACAAGCGTGTGATGGTCAAAAGAATCCATGGCGACAAAAATACGGATATTGTGCTTGGCTGAGGGGTTAAAATCTGAATCTGGCTGTTTAATTCTTTGTATTTTTAAACTCAATTCTATTTCTATGAAAATTATCTCGTTCAATGTCAATGGTATTCGCGCCATCATGCAAAAAACTTTTGTTGAAGACATGCGTTCAGTAAATGCCGATATTATCTGTCTGCAAGAAACAAAAGCAACTGTCGATCAAGTAAAGGAAGCTGTTGCTCCATTGGGTGATTACCACGTCTATGCCAATGAGGCCGAGCGAAAAGGGTATTCTGGGACTGCGATTTTGACCAAGCATCAACCTTTGGCTGTGACCTATTACATCGGCGTAGGTGAGCATGACAATGAAGGTAGAATAACATGTGCAGAATTTCCTGATTATTTCATTGTGACGGTTTATGTACCCAATTCGGGGAGTGAGTTGGCGCGTTTGGGCTATCGTCAAACATGGGACAAGGAGTTTTTGGCTTACCTGAAGAAATTGGAGGCGACTAAACCTGTCATCGTTTGTGGGGATTTCAATGTGGCACACAAGGCGATTGATTTAGCGCGTCCGAAGGAAAATTACAACAAGGCAGCAGGTTTCATGCAAGAAGAGATTGACGGTATGGACGCGTATACATCAAACGGTTTGATTGATTCATTTCGTGCCGTAAATGGCGATGAGGTGAAATATTCGTGGTGGAGTTACCGTGCTGGAGCTCGTGGTAAGAATATTGGCTGGAGAATCGATTATTTCCTAGTGTCAGAATCACTAGTTCCAAAGTTGGATGATGCATTCATTTTGAATGAGGTGATGGGTTCAGACCATTGCCCTGTAGGAATACAAATCAAAGGATAATAAAAAAGCCACCCGAAAGTGGCTTTATGTTTTGTGAAGCAGCTGTTACTGTTTCTTCGTGCAACAAGAACCTCCTGTTTGAGTTGTTCCTGATTGAGCCGAGCAGCAAGAACCTTTTTTCTTCTTCTTTTTCTTTTTGTCAACCTTAGTGATTTCTTTCGTAGCACCTGTTGATGCTGCATACGCTGTAGTTGCGATTGATCCTGTGAAAACCAAAAGTGCAACGGCAAACATTACTTTTTTCATAGCTTGATTGTTTTTTGTAAAAATAATTCTTTTCAATTCAATTCTCCAAGTTTTGTCAATTTACCTTTGACAACATCACCTAAATTAACATTAATTTTCGTTCCAACCGGCACAAAGACATCTATTCGTGACCCAAATTTAATAAATCCGAATTCTTCCCCAGTTGTCACCTGTTGTTCAGGTCGAATGTAGTAGCAAATTCGTCGTGCAACCGCTCCTGCAATCTGTCTGAAAAGTACTTCTTTGCCAGATGAGTGACGAACAACCATTGTGGTGCGCTCATTCTCAGTGCTGCTTTTGGGATGCCATGCCACTAAAAATAAGCCTGGATGGTACTTCACATAAGCTACAGCACCAGAAATGGGATTGTAGTTGGCATGCACATTCATTGGTGACATAAGATACAGCACCAGAAATAGGATTGTAATTGGCATGCACATTCATCGGGGACATGAAAATCGAAATCTGAATGCGTTTGTCTTTGAAGTATTCTGTTTCCTCAACTTCTTCGATTACCACTACTTTACCATCTGCGGGACACATAATGTCATTGTCCGTAAATGTGCAGGTCCGTTTTGGAATGCGAAAAAACTGGATGATTAAATAGGCCATTACAAGAGCCCCTAATGTCAGAAGAAGAAATAACCACAACCAACCAGTGAAGGTAAATAAGTAATAGTTTAAAATCTGTATTCCGGTCAATAATGTCAGGCCAACAGCCATGATCAAATACCCTTCTCGATGCAGCGTCATTCGGCTAAATTAAAAATATTCGTAGAACATTGACCAGCAATAAAAAAATGGAATACCAAATAATGCGGCATCAAAGCGGTCTAGGATGCCCCCATGACCGGGTAAAATAGTACCTGAGTCTTTGATATTCAGACTCCTTTTGAACAATGATTCGAGTAAATCTCCGAAGATCGCACAGGGTGCAATTATAATTGCCGAAATAACCCAAAATAGCTCTTCACCACGGTTGATGTAGGCGCCGATGATAAATCCGAGCAATATGGTGAACAAAATTCCTCCAATCGTTCCTTCCCAGGTTTTCTTAGGCGAAATGCGAGGAAATAATGGTGTTCTACCTACCAATCGACCTGTGAAGTAGGCAAATGTATCATTCGTCCACATCAGTAAATACATCCCAATGACATGGGGTATGGCATTGTCTGCTGTGCGAACATTTAAATCAATGGTGAGATAGAATGGAGCAACGATATAAATGATTCCAAAAACAAGCACTGAAATGTTAATCAATGGATTTTCTTTCTTTCGCCACAATTCTTCCAAAATAAGGGTGAAGAAAAGTGGGAAAATGACCACAATTGATATGGGTTTAAAAAGTTCGAAACTTACACCAACCAAGAGGACAAAGATGAAAATTCCGATAAACACACCGATTTCTCGACTTACTTGAACCACTGGGTGTTCTCTAAATAGATTGTAAAATTCGATAAGTCCCAACACCATGAAAATACTGAAAACAGTGGCTTGGGCATATGGACTCCAGAGAATAGACCCCAACACAACGAAGGCAAAAATTGCCCCTGTGATAGTTCGTTGGACTAGGTTATTCATAGATACAAATTTACGTATTTTCTAAATTTCAAAAATGAATAATTCTTCACAAAACAAAACCCTGCTTTTGACAGGGTTTCGCAGTGTTGAATGAATGTTATTTGGATTCCTCAGTGTTTTCTTCGGAACTCTCAGAATTGTTTTCAGGACTGGTTGACTCGTCTTCCGCAGTATCGATTGAAGACTGAGTTTCTTCATTGTTCTGTTCTTCTTCGGTTGATGTATCATCCTCAGACGGAATTTCAGGTGTTTGTTCTTCAACAACCGCTGCCAACAATGGCTCTTCTTCTTTCTCCCACTGTCGCTTTCCAAAGATTTCAACCAAATCTTCTTTAAAGATAACCTCACTTGTCAAAAGCTTTTCTGCTAGTGTAGTGAGTTTGTCTTTGTTTTCAGTAAGTATCGTCAGAGCTCGCGCATATTGTGCCTCGATCATTTTAGAAACCTCCTCATCAATGATTCGCGCTGTTTCGTCAGAATATGGCTTTGTGAATGAATCTCTTCCCTGCGAGTCGTAGAATGAAATGTTTCCGATACGTTCATTTAAACCGTAAATGGAAACCATTGCATAGCCTTGTTTCGTTACTTTTTCGAGATCACTCAAGGCGCCGGTGCTGATTTTTCCGAAGATCAATTGTTCGGCAGCGCGTCCACCGAGGGCGGAACACATTTCATCTAAAATTTGCTCAGACGTTGTGATGCTGCGTTCTTCTGGTAAGTACCATGCTGCTCCGAGTGATTGACCTCTCGGTACTATGGTTACTTTCACTAAAGGAGAGGCATGTTCCAACAACCATGAAATCGTTGCGTGACCAGCTTCGTGGAAAGCAATCGCTTGCTTTTCTTCTTTGGTGATGATCTTGTTCTTTTTCTCCAATCCACCAACGATGCGGTCAACAGCATCCAAGAAGTCTTGCTTTTGAACGAATTTCTTGTTTTTACGCGCTGCGATTAAAGCAGCTTCATTGCACAGATTCGCAATATCCGCTCCCGAGAAACCTGGTGTTTGACGCGCGAGGAAGTCAATATCAATCCCAGGTTCCAATTTAATGGGCTTCAAGTGCACCTGGAATATTTCCTTGCGTTCATTCAAATCCGGCATATCGACATAGATCTGACGGTCAAAACGTCCTGCACGCATCAAGGCACTATCCAATACATCTGCACGGTTTGTCGCCGCCAAGATGATTACACCGGAGTTTGTACCAAAACCATCCATCTCCGTCAAAAGCTGGTTTAGTGTATTTTCACGCTCATCATTCGATCCGAAGCTATTGTTCTTGCCTCGAGCACGACCAATGGCATCAATTTCATCGATAAAGATGATGGAAGGTGCTTTTTCTTTTGCTTGTTTAAACAAGTCACGTACACGTGAAGCTCCTACACCTACAAACATTTCAACGAAATCGGAACCCGATAAAGAGAAGAAAGGAACCTTCGCTTCACCTGCAACGGCTTTTGCCAATAAGGTCTTTCCCGTTCCTGGAGGACCCACAAGCAAGGCACCTTTAGGAATTTTTGCTCCGAGCTCAGTATAGCGTTTTGGATTCTTTAGGAATTCCACGATTTCCACAATTTCTTCTTTAGCACCTTGCAAACCTGCTACATCTTTAAATGTCACATTCGTGCTCTTGCTTCCTTCGTACACTTGTGCTTTTGATTTTCCAATATTGAAAATCTGGCCACCGCCACCACCACCGCCACCTGACATACGTCGCATAACGAACATCCAAATGACAACGAGGATTATAATCGGTAAAATAAAGCTAAGAATGTTCCCAATGTAGTTTATTTCCTCCTCAGAACCGATTTGAATGATACTCATCTTCTTTTTACCAGTATCTTTCATTTCACTAGGCCATGATTTGGCAAGAACGCGATCTAATGAGTCAGCAGCTTGCGAATACATGCGCTTTGAATCAACATCACGCGCTGTATTTTTCATGTCACGCAACTTCTTGGATTGATCAATTATACTGTTACGAGCTTTGATCTCAGCGTTAATTTCATCAACCTTAAGTTGGAAGTTTCCAGCATCAATGATTTCCAATTCATAGACAGGATCATCCTTGGTTGGACGGTTATCTTTGGAAATGCTTTCTCGTATTGTCGAAAATTTTGAGTCTGTAGTCTTGGCTACAAACTCCTGTCCTTCTTTTGTGATTTTAAAATCGATACGTACTTTGTTCACCAATTTGACATCTTGCACGTAGCCCATTTCAGCCAAATCAAAGAAATTGTCCTCGAACTTGATGGTAACTCGACTTCCCGAGCTCATAAATAATTGAAAACCGATGATTGCTACACCAATAAGTGCATAGATCCAATAGATTGAAAAGGGACTTTTCTTTTTGTTATTTCCTTCTGCCATTTTTTCTTTATGATTTAATTCAAATCAGGAATGTCTGTTCTTTTTGCATCGGCCCAAAGATCCTCCAAGTCATAGAACGGTCGTGCATCTTTGTAAAAGATATGCGCAACTACATTGACATAATCGAGTAAGACCCATTCTGCATTGTTTTTCCCTTCGATATGCCAGGGTTTTTCCTTAAGCGTTTTGCGGGTATGTCGCATGACAGAACTGCTCACGCCATCAACTTGAGTGGAAGATTCACCACTACAAATGACAAAATAATCGCACACAGCGTTGCCAATTTCCCTTAAATCCAAAACAGTAATATTCTTGGCTTTATTTTCTTGCATTCCTTCGACAATTGCATCACACAACTTCTTGGAATCAACATCTTTTTTTGCTTTTAACATTCAATTCTTATCTTAACTACAAAACTAACTTTTATTTTAACTTTATCCACTCGTTGAAATGCCTTAAGCACAAATGTTTCATGCAAATAAACTTTAAAATTACCCATTTGGAGAGCGTTGACTCAACGAGCAATTATGTTGCCACAGCCTTCGCACAGGGTAAAATAAGTCATGGTTCGGTAATTTTGGCAGATAAACAAACTTCTGGCAGGGGACAACGCGAGGCAACATGGCAATCTGAAGGTGGATTAAACCTTTTATTCTCCTTTCTGGTGATTCCCGACAATATGTCAGCCTTCGAGGGACAGTCCTTGATGCATTGCACGACTTTGGCGCTTGTCGAGTTGCTCAAGTCTTTTGGGATAAAGGCTCAGATTAAATGGCCAAATGACGTCTATGTTGGAAATAAAAAAATGGCGGGAATACTTATAGAGAATCAATTGTCTGGATCACGAATTTCTCGATCAATTATAGGTGTCGGTTTGAATATCAATCAAGCAGATTTTGGAGAATTGAATGCAACCTCACTTTTTTTGGAAACCGGGAAGTATGCTGATTTAAAGGAGGCTTTATTGCGGTTCTTGTATCAGTTCAATGAACATTGGCTGCTCTTATGTGCCAACCATGCAAGTCAATTGAAATCGAAATATTGTTCAAAGCTTCTTGGTCTAAATCAAACAATCACTTTTGAGGATGCCAATGGCGAATTTTCGGGAGTAATAAGTGGCGTGGACGATTCTGGTCGCTTGCAAGTGGAAACAGCACAAGGACAAAACGTATATGATCTAAAGGAAATACAGTTTAAGCTGTAAAGTGTTCCTTTAGTTTGTCAGACATGTAATTGAAAAGTGTTGTAAGCGGTTTTTCGACCATCATTTTCAAGAAGACATTCACCTCACCATCAAAGAGAATATAACCTTCACATCCATCATCCTTTGGTTCGATGAGAATAGATAAGTGAAACGGAAAAGGCGTTCCTTGACCAGAACGCATGTTGATGCGTGAAATTCCTTCTGCACCGTCTTGAATCAATGAAATGATTACACCTCCTTGCACTTTAAAGGAACATTCTGTCTCTGTTGATTTCCAATCTGAAATTTTATCTCCTGGTAAGAGGTGAATCAAATTTCTAGAGTCTAGGAGAAATGCTGCTACAGCTTCCGGTTTGGCTGCAACGTGAACTTTGGTACTTTCAATTTTCATGATTCGCTTATTTATTCCACTCTCCTGGATTTTCTTTCCACTCTCGAAGTGAATTCAAATCCTTTTCTGTGATGTAATCTTCTTTAAGCGCTTCTTCAATTAGGTAGTCGTAGTTGGTCAATGTAACAAAGTTGCACGCATGTTCGCGGAATTGATCTTCAGCAACTTTAAATCCATAAGTAAAGGTGGCGACGAGTCCTTTCACATCAAGACCTGCTTCACGCAAAGCGTCAATAGCCTTTAGGCTGCTGCCACCGGTAGAAATCAAATCTTCGATCACGACAACTTTTTGTCCTTTTTCGAAATGACCTTCAATTTGATTTCCCATGCCATGACCTTTCGCAGTACTTCGCACATAGATAAATGGCAGTCCAAGTTCTTGAGCAACTAACGCACCCTGAGCAATCCCTCCTGTGGCAACACCAGCAATAACATCTGGCTTACCAAATTTTTCGGTTACAGCCTCAGAGTAGAGCTGACGAATAAACGTTCGAATAGAAGGATAAGACAAAGTAACTCGATTGTCGCAATAAATTGGAGAGTTCCAACCCGAAGCCCAAGTGAAAGGATTATTCGGTTGTAACTTGACAGCTTTAACTTGTAATAAAAATTCTGCTACTTTTAGTGCTTTATCCGTGTTCAAAATCATAGTTGCAAATGTACAAAGTTTTTGTTGAAAATCTACCGGTCATTTTTACTCAAAACTCAGAAAACTATCCACATTCGCTCATTATGGAGGCGTCTGAAGTTCAAGATATCAATGACATTGTACGGCGCAACACCTCTTTTATCACGGTTTCTGTTCCACTTTTGATTCAATGTGATCAACTGGAACATGATTTCAATCGCATTTTTCAAGATTATCAGCGTGTCGTTGCTGCAGGTGGAATTGTACAAAAAGAAAGTGAGGTGCTTATGATACGAAAGAATGGATTTTTAGACTTGCCCAAAGGATTTGTTGATCAAGGTGAAAATCTTGTCGATTGTGCTTATCGAGAAATAACAGAGGAATGTGGAATTCAAGGTCATCAAATGGAACAAAAACTTACTGAAACCATGCATACGTATTTCTATGAGGATAAGCCTGTTTTGAAGGTTTCACATTGGTTCCTATTTCATTATTATGGAACAAAAGTTACTGTCCCTCAATATGAAGAGGGTATAACAGAGGCTGTTTGGATGTCAATGGAGGAGTTTGATTTTACGTTAACAGAGTGTTACGCATCCATTCGAGAGGTCTTGGAATGTTTTCGAGGTGATGTAAAGAATTGAAATTTTTTGTTAAACTTTGACATTGAAAAAACAATTATAGTATTCTTGTCAAAAAAAGAAAAGTATGAAGTATATGGTATTCGCACTTATGTTCGTTGCAGGTTTGCAAGCTAGTGCTCAAGAAACAACTGAAAAGAAAGACGAAACGAAAGAAGAAGGTCTTGTATTTACACAAATGGAAATTGTTCGTGAGAATATTCCTTACGGTACCGACGACACGTTTGTGTTCGAATTCAAGAATACAGCAAAAACGCCTGCTATCATTCAGGGAGTTCAAACAAGCTGCGGATGTACAACAGCTGCAAAACCTGAGGAGCCGGTTAAGCCTGGGAAAAAATCAGAGATTTCTGTAAAATATGACACAAAACGTGTTGGTGCTTTTACGAAAACAATCACGATTACATCGAATGTATCCGATCCAATTATCTTGACAATTCGCGGAACAGTTTTGCCTGAGGCAACAACAACGCCTGCACCCACGAATAATTAATCCGAAATCACACTGTAAAATTAAAGGTTCGCCTCGGCGGGCCTTTTTTTATTTCTTGAAAATGGTAGCTGATGCCTGAGCCGATGGTGATACAGTTACATCTTGAATGGAAACATGTCCCTTTCTTGTGCAAACGAAATAAACGAGTTCAGCAATATCTTCCGCTATAAGGGGCTCAAATCCGCTATAAACATTTTTTGCAGTTGCTTCGTCACCTTTAAATCGAACCAATGAAAATTCAGTCTCTGCAGCTCCAGGAGCGACGTTCGTCACCTTAATCCCGTAGTCTACCAAGTCGATTCGCATCGCTCGAGATAAAGCATCAACAGCATGCTTGCTCGCACAATAAACGTTTCCACCTGCATAAACTTCTTTACCAGCAATACTCGCGATGTTCACAATGTGGCCCTTTTTGTTCGCTTTCATAAAAGGAATAATGGCTTTCGTCATGTACAACAATCCTTTCACATTGGTGTCAATCATTTGATCCCAATCTTCGGTTAGTCCCGTGTCAATTGGACCCCTACCCAAAGCTAATCCTGCGTTGTTGACAAGAATTTCAATGGTGTGACCAAATTCTTCTGCAATACTGTCAATTGCTTCCTTCACTTCTGCCTCTGATCGCACATCAAAACACAAGGTGATGACCTCAATTCCATAGGTGAAAGCCAACGATTTCGCTAAATCTTGTAAGCGTTCATCTCTTCGACCTGTGATAATTAGATCCCTTCCATTCGCAGCAAACTCAGTGGCTATCGCTTTGCCAAAGCCAGAGGTCGCTCCTGTTATAAAGACTGTTTTTTCCATAATTTGATTGCTTTAGGTTGAAGTAGGATGAGACCGATGAGCACAATAGCCATCTGTGCGGGAAAACGATAACGAGTAATTGCGCCAAGTACTGGAGTTGTCCAGCCAATAAGTAATGTCAAGAATACAGCGAACAAGGTAAGTCCAAGAACGATTTCCTTCTCCCTTTTGGAAATTGATCTCCTGTTGAGCAGGGCGTATGCGAGGAATACAAACAGTACCCACACCTCGAGCATGGATAAATATTTCAACTTACTACCCGGGTCGCTCGGGAAAGGTCTAAATCCAGCGTTTATGATTGCCTCAGGTATGTTCTTGATTAATTGAGAAAATGAATTTTCGATAGGTGTTAATTCGATGTAACTTGCACAACCAAGTGCTTGATATACAACAGTCCACTTATCACCGTTTGGAATTAAATGAACAGGTTCAGGCTTTTGTGTGCTGCCAAAACGGTATTGATAAACATCAACTTCCTTTTTCAATTCAGCCGAATATCCATCGATTTCAATACTCGAATATTGATAGGTTTGAAAGAAGTAAAAACAAGTGTCAGATTGAACGTGCAAACCGCCTTTCCCGACATTTATAAAATCAAATTGCTTGCGGGTAAGGTAATGAACAGTTGTATCACGAAAATCACTGAATATATAGGCCGACAAGGGGGCTATGATGCATACAAAGATACCTAAATGCACGAGTTTATGTTTGAAAACATAGCGATAAAGTGCGACTATAATTAGAGCTAAAATCAAGCAGACGAGAACGTACGGCTTGAAAGCAAGTAGGATGAATGAAGCTATGAATAACCAAATGTACTTTCGGATTGGTTTCATTTCGATGATGAGCGCACGCAAGAATAAAGAAATTCCGAAGAACATAAATGGCTCTTTCATCATGCTAGAAGTCCAAAAAATGGTGCTGGGAATTAAAAGTATAATCCAAAAGAACCATGAATTGGAAAGTTGAGTGATTCCTTTGAATGTCAAGTAGATATTTCGAACGGCTGCTGTTGAAAGCAAACAAAGAGCTGAAAGATGAACAAAGAAGGAATTGAACGAAATAAAATGAAGCAAACTATGGCACCGAATGACATTTTTCGCATCATTAATGATTGTTAAATCACCTGCAGACCAATACCTTGTTGTTGAAAGGTAATGTTGAGTAAGTGCCTCTGTTTCTCCGATACCTGTTAACAATCGGAAATAGTCGAGTGGGGATTTGAAAAATACCTCATTCAGCAAGCGACCTTCATTGAAAAAGCGTTCACCGTCGTGGCTCAATTCCCCAATGCCATAAGTTCGGATATGTACCCAGAAAAGCAATAAGCCAACACCAACTTTGATCAGGTAGGCACTTGGAAGTATCCATGGGGAAAGTCCTTCTGTTCTAAATAAACGACTATAACGGACAAGCAAAAAAAGCAGGACCGTAAACAGAACAGAATAAATAAGCACGATTCGAATTTAATTTGTACAAAATTAATCATTTATATCGCTTTAGACTTCGACAATTTGTCGGAATTAAGGGACAGTTTGTCAGTTTTTTCTCCGTGGCATGGACATTGAAAAGGGCACAGCGCAATTTTAATTTAGAAAAATGAGAACGGGACAAATCAATGTGCAGACGGAGAATATTTTTCCGATCATTAAAAAATTCCTTTATTCTGACCACGAAATATTTCTTCGTGAATTAGTATCCAACGCTGTGGATGCCTCGCAAAAATTACGGGTTTTGGCAGCAAATGGTGAATTTAAAGGTGAGCTTGGTGAATTAAAGGTCGAAGTAATCTTGAATTCAACTAAAAAAACGCTGACTATTCGTGACCGAGGAATCGGAATGACAGCAGATGAAATTGATAAATACATCAATCAAATCGCATTTTCGGGTGCAGAGGAATTCGTAAAACAGTACGAAGGAAAAGAAGGTGCTGAGCAAATCATAGGTC
>JAJTDQ010000050.1 GCA_021300505.1 Cryomorphaceae bacterium | reverse complement strand
CCTCTTTTCAACAACAACACACTGAAGATTAACACGAACTTAAAAAGTAGGTTCTATTTTGATTTATATCTTTGGGCAAAACTAAACTTAAACAACATGCGTAAAAACACAATGCTTGGATTGGGTGCAGCACTATTGGTGATTGTATCTACATTTTTTCCGATGATTTCAGGAAACGAACTGGTTGAAGAATTATCATCACTTTGGAGTGGTGCAGATGAAGACAACCAAACAGTTGCAACAATTATTCTTGTTTTGGCAGGATTGATGGGACTTTTCTCATTCCTTGCAAACAAGAAACATTTGTTCTCTATCGGAACTTTGATCATGTCAGGTCTTTTGATGTTGATCTCAATGAAATGGTCTCGTGATATCGGTGACAGTGCAGGTATGTTTTCTTACGGAATGGGATTGATCTTGTTCTTGGTTGGATCTGGACTTGGATTGGTTTCTTCTATCCTAGGATTCATGAAAAAATAATCAAATTGGTACTGCAATTTGAAGGCTTCCCTCGGGAGGCCTTTTTTATTGGATGAAATTTTAACTTTCCACCAAATAAAGTAATTTCAACCCCTAAAAACACGACAATGATCTTACGCCTCGTATTTGCCACACACAACACCAATAAAGCAAGAGAAATTCAATCTATCATGCCCGAAGGGGTCGAAATTTTATCCTTGGAAGACATTGGTTGTGAAGAAGATATTCCAGAAACTGGTGATACATTGACCGCTAACGCACTTCAGAAAGCACGCTATGTGTATGCGAACTATGGTTTTAACTGTTTTGCGGATGATACTGGACTCGAGGTAACAGCACTAAACAACGCGCCGGGCGTTTATTCGGCACGTTATGCCGGATCAGAAAAGGATGCGAATGCCAACATGGATCTACTGCTTCAACATCTTGAAGGGAGAGAGGACCGTTCTGCGCGTTTCAAAACATGCATCGCACTAATTATTCATGGTGAGGAAACACTTTTCGATGGCGCTGTAGAAGGTAAAATTGGTCATGAAAAAGTCGGTACAGAAGGTTTTGGTTACGACCCAATTTTTTATCCTGAAGGGACATCACGCACCTTTGCGCAAATGACCTTGCACGAAAAAAGCGAACAAAGTCATCGTGCTCGAGCATTCAAAAAAATGGTCACCCACTTGAATGAATTGAAATAGTCGATTTGTTTTCATCCAAACACCTTTCCATTTGAGGGTTTATTTCACGAAAAATTCAGTCTGAATTCATTGATAATCTTGGCTCAAACCATTAACTTTGTGGCCGTTCTAAAGAGCACAATCATTTATTCAACAATCCTTCACCTATGAGCACTTCTGCATCTAAAATCACTTACACACTTACTGATGAAGCACCAATGTTGGCGACTTTTTCTTTTTTGCCCATTGTACAGTCATATGTAAAGAGTGCCGGTATTTTCGTTGAAACAAAGAACATTTCTCTTGCTTCACGAATTTTAGCTGTTTTTGCAGATCATCTAACTGAAGGTCAACGTGTTTCAGATGCTCTCTCAGAGATGGGTAAAATGGCAACAACACCGGAGGCGAACATCATTAAAACACCAAATATTAGTGCATCCATCCCTCAATTGAAGGAGGCCATTGCTGAACTTCAGTCTCAAGGATATGCGATTCCATCTTATCCAGATGCGCCAAGTACCGAAGAGGAGAAGGCTGCGCGTGCACGCTACGATAAAATCAAAGGAAGTGCTGTAAATCCAGTGCTTCGCGAAGGAAATTCTGATCGCCGCGCACCACTTTCAGTGAAGAATTATGCCCGCAAACACCCACATTCCATGGGTGCTTGGTCGGCAGATTCGTTGACGCACATATCAACCATGAGTGAAGGTGATTTCTTTCACAACGAGCAATCGACGACAGTCGCTCAGGAAGGAACATATAGAATAGAATTTACAGATACGAATGGAGAAACTTCTGTGTTAAAGAGTGACTCCCCTTTAAAAGCTGGCGAAATCATCGATGCGACGTTCATGAGTCGCAAAAAGCTAATCACCTTCTTGGAAGAACAGATCGTTGATGCGAAAGCAAAAGGTGTTTTGTTCTCTTTGCACATGAAAGCAACGATGATGAAGGTTTCAGACCCTATCATTTTTGGATATGCCGTAGAGACATTTTTCAAACCTATATTTGAAAAACATGCAGCTGTATTGTCTCAACTTGGAGTAAACGTTCGCAATGGTTTCGGTGATTTGGAAGCAAAAATCGGTACTCTACCTGAAGCACAAAAAAATGAAATCCTTGCCGACATCAAGGCATGTTATTCAAATGGTCCGGGTGTAGCCATGGTGAACAGCGACAACGGAATTACAAACCTTCATGTCCCTAGTGATGTCATTGTTGACGCATCGGTTCCTGCAATGATTCGCAACTCCGGCTGTATGTACAACGCAGAAGGAAAAAACCAAGATACGAAAGCAGTGCTACCTGACAGCAGCTACTCAACCATATATCAAATCATGATTGATTACTGCAAAGCACATGGAGCTTTTGACCCTGTTACGATGGGGACAGTTCCAAATGTTGGATTGATGGCGCAAGCAGCTGAAGAATATGGTTCACATGACAAGACGTTTGAAGTAAGTGCAGATGGCGTTATTCGGGTGATTAACCAGAATGGAAATACATTGTTAGAAAGCGTGGTAGAACGCGGTGATATTTGGAGAATGTGTCAAGTAAAAGATGCTCCGGTTCGCGACTGGGCAAAACTTGCAGTAACTCGTGCGCGCCTTTCAAAAACACCAGCAGTATTTTGGTTGGATGAAAACAGAGCTCACGATGCACAACTGATCGCGAAGGTTCGTGAATACTTGAAAGAACAAGACACCAATGGACTTGAAATACACATTTTATGTCCAGATGATGCGATGCGTTTCACCATCGACCGGATCGTTCAAGGCTTAGATACGATTTCAGTTACTGGTAATGTTTTACGTGACTACCTCACAGATTTATTCCCAATTCTAGAAGTTGGAACTAGTGCCAAGATGCTTTCTATCGTTCCTTTAATGAACGGTGGTGGACTTTTCGAAACGGGTGCTGGAGGTTCTGCACCAAAGCATGTGGAGCAATTCATTCAAGAAGGTCACTTGCGTTGGGACTCATTGGGTGAATTCCTTGCATTAGCAGCGTCATTGGAACACTTGGCACTAACAACTGGAAACAAGAAAGCACAAGTATTGGCAACGACACTTGACGAGGCTACGGGTAAATTATTGGACAACGAAAAGTCGCCAGAACGCAAAGTTGGTCAACTCGATAACCGCGGAAGCCATTTCTACATTGCTCAATACTGGGCAGAGGCGTTGGCCAAGCAAACAGAAGATTCAGACATGAGTGCTCATTTCGAAGGACTAGCAGCGGAATTGATTGAAAAGGAGGGGCAAATCATCGACCAACTGAACCAATCACAAGGTGCAGCAATCCATTTAGGTGGATATTACCATCCAAATAGTGCAATAGTAGAGTCAACTATGCGTCCAAGTGCTACATTCAATCAATTGATCGACGAATTGAATAACTAGAATGCTTAGGTTTTATTTTGTTTTTTGTCTTCTATTCATTCCTTTCTTGGGTAACACTCAAGAAAAAGGGATCATTGATTTCATTGGTTATTACGCCGGTGAAATGCAATTGATCAACCACGACAAAAACGCATACAACACCGTTTTTGTAACATTGGACATCCACGAGACCAAGAAGGACTCTGTTTGGTCGTATATCATGACCTACAACAGTCAAACATATGGTTCCATGACGAAAGATTATGAAATTCAGCTCACCAAAGAAGGTGGATTTCAGATCGATGAAAAAAATGGAATTGTTATTCTTATGTCGTTTATCGATGGTTGCTTCTATGAGTTTTTCGAATCTGATGACATGTACTTCTACGTGACCATGCGGAAAAGAAAGAAAAACATTCAATTTGAACTCACAGGGTTGCCAAAATGGAACAAAAGAGAAGCGTTTTTAGCAACGGAAGCTCCTTTAGCGATAACCTCATATGGAACTACCGTAGTTCAAAAAGCTCTTTTAAAACCCACAAAAAGGAAATAAATTACTTTTTATTTAAGACCTCTTCCACTTCATCGAGCGCTGCCATTCCAAATTGCTCAACGGACCATACCCTTAATATAGATTGATTCGTCAATACATAAGTAGGATAAAGTCCCTGGGCCAATTTACTTGTCATCTTTACATCAGACGCTAGGGAATAGTCGAAATCCCCTTTCCCCTTGCTTTGAAACCATTTAATTGCCGAAGAATCACCATGACATACCTTATACTCAATAGTTATTTCAGGATGTCTTTGCTTCATAATTCTCATACGCTCCATCGATTCCAAGCAATACGGACATCCAGGAAGACTCAAGACAATCAGTCGATTTTCTTTTAATTCAAGCATGGATCTATTTCGCTGAAACACTGATTTATCATTGGCAAAATCACCTTGATATATCGGATAAAATGAAAAGTAAAAAGAAACAAAAACAAGAGGTAGACTGATTAAAAACAAGATGCGAATGTGACCAATGAATTTAAATCTCCAAACAACAAGTAAACTGCATAATAGACCAATGAGTAAGAACAATGCATAGGGAAATAGTCTTGAAGCCACCCATGAAAAATCATAAGACAAGAAAAATGTTTCTAATGAATTCATGTGAATAACACTTGTTTTAATTTAATTCACAAGTCGTGATGATTGGTGCACCATTATCTTCATTCGCTGAACAATTCGCATCAGCTGCATTTTTAGTTGCTGTATAAAAAATAGTTTCTGTAAAATAATAGCCAGGTAATTCCGTACTCACTGTTGTACAAACACAGGTGCGCTGCTTTACACAAGAGGAAAATAACACGAAACAAAATGTAGTCAAGAAAATCCCTTTTTTCATTTAGACTTTATATATAATTCACCCAAATATAGGTAATTTTACTTGCGATAATTTTATAACTAACTAATCTCCCTCTTACGTGCGTAACATTTTATTATTGGCACATATAGCCATTTTCATGCTAAGTTCATGTGGTTCTATAGCACCAGAAGCACCAGATACGGTTGTTGAGGAAGTTCCCATTCCTGAGCAGGAAGAATCATCGATCAGTATTCCAATAAAAATTGATTTACGGCCGTATCTTACAATGACGGAAAAAGCATTGCCAAAAACATTCAAAGACAATGTTGAGCAGTGTGATGGGGTGAGTTACTACTACAAATTTGACCGTTCACCTATTGAATTTAAAGGTTCAGGTGCAGAGTTAAACTTTGAAGTTGACGGTAAATATTTACTCAAACTGAATTATTGTCCGGAATGTACCTCCTTGTTTAACGACAAGGGAAATTGCATTATTCCCAGAGTCTATGCAAGCTGTGGCGTTGGTGAATCGATGCGTAAAGTCACTGTGGGATATACAACAACTTTTTCCATTACACCTGATTTTAAATTTAAATCAAACACGACACTGAAAAAGTTTGAAACGCCAGACGCTTGTGAAATAACCGTATTCAAATACGATGCAACGTCCTTGTTACGTAAAGAAGTGACTAAGGTGCTCAAGGATCTCGAAAACGACATTGACAAACAAATCGCAGGGATTGATATTCGTTCAAGTATTGCGGATGCATGGAAATCACTTAGTGATCCTTTGTCAATGAATGGTTACGGGTATTTGATGCTCACACCGACTAGTATTTCTCTTGGAAAAGTGCGTTTCGACGGGAAGGAGGCCCTTGTTGACCTGCATTTGACTGCAAAACCAAAGGTTGTTAGCGCGGCACCAAGCAATACATCTGCAGCAGCACTTCCAAAGCTTTCTACTCACAAAAATTCAGACGGGTTTGATATCTCTTTGGACGTGATTGCTAACTACGATTCCCTAAGTGCAATTTTTACGCGAGAGATCAAGGGGCAAAAGGTGGTAATTAAAGACAATGAGGTCATCTTCGATCAGGTTAAAGTACATGGCGCAAACAAAAATCAGCTGAATATTGAAGTCACCTTCTCTGGAAAGAAAAAGGGTGTTCTTTACCTTACTGGCACGCCTGTCTTTGATGCTGAAAAACAAATCATTTCTTTTCCAGACTTACAGTTCGACATTAAAACAAAAAGCGCTTTACTGAAATCAGCAAAATGGTTGTTCAGTGATAAAATAACAGAAATGATGCGCACGAGTTCAACTTTTGACTTAAAGCCTCAATTGGCAGAAATGAAAAAAATGCTCGAAGAAGAATTGAACACGGATATTGCCGAAGGGGTAAAATTAAAAGCTTCTGTTCAATCACTTAAGCTTTCAGGCATTTATCCTGCAAGTGACAAATTGATCCTACGCGTTTCATCGAAGGGTATATTGAAGTTATTCATGTAGTCCGAAGTTGCTCGCTTATTGGGCTTCTTTGTCTGCTTCTGCTTGTATTTCGTATCTAAAAGTGTGGAATGAATGTTGTTTTTCATACATTTGAGAAAACCCTATGGAAAAATATTTACTCACAGCGCTGATTTTTTGCTTGTCACTATTCGCTAGTGCGCAAGGAAAACGCAATACTTTAGATCAAATTGGTGATTGCGAAGGTGCTGTAAACATTTTCAAATCAGGAGAATACACCTTACAATTTCCAGGAAATGGCGGGCTCTTCGATGAATTTGGTGCCTACCCTTCCCTTTCTGAATTGTCCACGGACAACGTGATCTGGTTAACCTTTATTGCTGACTACACCGGAACCTTAACGATGACGACAGAAATTGACCAGAGCTACATTCAAATGGTGGTATTTGAAGAAGGCGCTGGAGATATTTGTCAAGAGTTGGCATCAGGTTCTGCTGAAATAAAAAGATTAATTGACTTAAAATCCGAAAAGAAAATAGGCTTAACTGAAGCGTCCGCAATCGGTAACCTTTATCCCTTAGAAGTCACAGCAGGGACAAAAATTTCAATTGCCTTAGCCACTGTGGATAAAGTTAGGGCCTTTGTAAAAATGAATTTTCAGTTCAAGCCGAAAGGTAGCCATGCATTCTCTAACGAAGTAAAAGTAGTCGATGCCCGTAGTGATGAATTTGGTCCAACATTGGCTATTCATATTCGAGACATCAAAACAAAAGAGACAGTTACATCCAATTTTTTGGTCGTCGGATTGAAAGAATTGAAAGCATTCTACAGAGGCAGTGATTTCTTGTTCAGTGTGAATCACAGTGGGAAAATAGACATTCAATGTGACGCTGAAGGATACTTCTTTATAGACACAACTTTTAGTGTTCAAGCGAATGTTGCTCGAGAAATCACCATCTACTTGGAGCCTGTAGCCAAGGGAAAATCCTTACAAATAGAAGAGATAGAGTTCAAACAAGGAACAAGTGATTTCATGCCTGGCTCAGAAACAAAACTTCGTCGGTTGAAAGACTTCATGGCATTGAATGCCGAGCTTAGTATTGAAATCCAAGGACACGTGCACGCAGTCGGTGAAGAAAATGGTTTTACGGCTCAAAAGCTTTCTGAATCACGTGCAAAGAAAGTTATGCAATACTTGGTTGACAATGGTATCGCAAAGGAACGAATGATTGCTGTAGGTTATGGAAATACGAGGCCTGTGTACCCAAATCCAAAGTTCGCGGCCGAAGAACAAGCAAACCGTAGGGTTGAGATTTTGATTCGATAGTGCTAGGGGAAATTACTAGTGACTAGTGACTAAGTACCAATTTACTGATGAATAAGTTTCAATTAATTCGTAATTCGTAATTCGTAATTCGTAATTCGTAATTCGTAATTCGTGGCATCGAGAACCTCAGCCACCAAATTCGTAATTCGTAACTATATCGTCATAATATCCTTCTCCTTCAACTCCACCAATTCATCAACTTTCTTGACAAATCCATTTGTGATGTTTTGGATCTCTGTTTCGGCATCTTTTGACATATCTTCAGATAAACCTTCCGTTTTTAGGTCTTTGACCATATCTAAAGCATCTTTACGGTTGTTTCTAACACCAACTTTAGCGTGTTCAGCTTCTGCTTTTGCACGTTTCACAAGATCGCGTCGGCGCTCTTCCGTAAGCGGTGGGACAGAGATAATCAATACCTCTCCGTTATTTTGTGGGGCAAATCCAAGATTTGAATTGATAATTCCCTTGGCAATTTCATTCAGCATTGCTTTTTCCCAAGGTTGAACTGTGATTGTTCGCGCGTCCATTGTGGTGATGTTCGCCACCTGTTGAATAGGTGTGGGTGAACCGTAATAATCCACCATTACGCTGCTCAGCATCGAAGGTGTAGCTTTTCCGGCTCTAATTTTAGTGAGTTCTGCTTCTAGATGCGAAATTGAACGGTTATTCGAGTTTTTAAACTCGTCATAAATCATTTGAAGTTCCTCTGTCATAACAGTATTGCGAAAAGTTAGTTTCTTACAATCGTACCTACGGCATGACCTTCCAGTAATCGCAGAAGGTTACCTGGTGTGTCCATATCAAAAACGATGATTGGTAAATCATTTTCTTTACAAAGTGTAAAGGCCGTCATATCCATTACTTTCAATCCTTGATTATAGGCATCATCGAAGGAAATGACATCATATTTTGTTGCTGTTGGGTCTTTCTCTGGGTCAGCTGTATAAATCCCGTCTACACGCGTTCCTTTTAGGATCACATCTGCATTGATTTCAATCGCACGAAGAGAAGCCGCTGAATCGGTAGTAAAGAAAGGATTTCCAGTTCCTGCGCCAAAAATCACTACGCGACCTTTTTCAAGGTGGCGCATTGCTTTACGACGAACATAAGGTTCTGCAATTTCTCTCATTTCTATCGCAGATTGCAATCGCGTATGAATACCCGCGGATTCCAATGCTGCTTGTAGAGCCATAGAATTAATCATCGTGGCAAGCATTCCCATGTAATCTCCATGTGTTCGGTCCATCCCACCCTCTTCGGCTTGTACACCTCTAAAAATATTCCCTCCGCCGATGACGATAGCCACTTCAATACCGAGTGCATGAATCTCCTTAATTTGAGAAGCATAAATGTTCAGTCGTTGATTGTCAATACCAAACTGTTTATCTCCCATAAGAGATTCGCCGCTCAATTTCAGCAAGATTCTTTTGTATTTCATCGCTTATCATTTTTGCCTGACAAATATAGACAATTCATCAGAGTAATTTTTATGTTATTCTATCCTATAATGCATGAAAAAAGGCTACCGAAACCGATAGCCTTTTCACAAATTATTTTCAATTAGCTAAGAGAAAACCGTTTGAATTCGGTTACCGTTAATCCTTTTTCAGAAGAAGATAGGAATTGCTCTACTGTAATTTTGTTGTCAATAATGAACTCTTGGCTCATCAAGGTATTTTCTTTAAAGAATTTAGACAAACGGCCCATAGCAATTTTCTCAGCCATGTCCTCTGCTTTTCCTTCTTGAATAGCCAAAGCTTTACCTACTTCGATTTCACGCTCAATTGTACGAGCGTCAACACCGTCTTTATCCAATGCGATTGGATTCATCGCAGCAACTTGCATTGCAACTTGTTTACCTGCGTCTTTCGCTACCTCTGACTCGCTGTTCAATCCAACGAGTGTCGCCAATTGGTTTCCCGGGTGGTTGTATGCTACTACTTTGCTCGCATAGCTTGACAAATCCAACTTCTCACCAATCACACCAATTTGCTCAGTAATCTTTTCGTCTACTGTCAAACGGTCATCATAAGCAAGAGCTTTCAATGCATCAGCAGAATCAGGACGTTGTTTCATTGCAACATCAACGATCGATTGAACAAGTGCACGGTAACCGTCATTTTTCGCTACGAAGTCAGTTTCACAGTTCAAAGAAACGATCACACCGAATGAACCATCTTCAGATGCTTCAGCGATGATTAGACCTTCTTTGGCTTCATTCTCACCACGCTTAGCTGCGATTTTTTGACCTTTCTTGCGGAGAATATCGATTGCTGCTTCGAAATCACCATCGGCTTCCACCAAGGCATTCTTGCAATCCATCATACCTGCTCCAGTTTGTTGACGCAATTTATTTACGTCAGAAGCTGTAATTGCCATTTTGTAATTTATTTAATGTTGTTGATTAATCGTTTGATTCTTCAGCAGTTTCAGCTGCAACAGTTGCTTCAGCTGAACCTTCTGATTCTTCTTTGTCACCTTTCACGTTCTTGCGGTCTTCCAAACCTTCTTTGATTGCTCCACAGATTGCATCCAACACAATTGAAATCGACTTTGTAGCGTCATCATTTGCTGGAATTGGGAAATCAACCAACTTAGGGTTAGAGTTTGTATCTACCATCGCGAATGTTGGGATGTTCAAACGTTTTGCTTCACTCAAAGCGATATGCTCTTTCAAGATATCAACGATGAAGATTGCAGCTGGCTGGCGCGTCATGTCTGCGATTGAACCAAAGTTCTTCTCAAGCTTTTCACGTTGACGAGTCTTAAACAAACGCTCACGCTTGTTCAACGTCTCCCATGTACCATCTGACTTCATTTTATCAATCGACGCCATTTTGCGGATTGACTTGCGCGTAGTTTGGAAGTTTGTTAACATACCACCTGACCAACGCTCTGTTACGAATGGCATATTGATTTCAGCCACTTTTTGCGCAACGATTTCTTTTGCTTGCTTCTTGGTTGCAACGAAAAGAACCTTTTTACCCGACTTAGCAATTTGCTTCATTGCCGCACATGCCTGATCGAGGTGTGCTATTGTCTTATTTAGGTCGATGATGTGGATACCTTTTTTCTCTTCAAAGATATACGGCGCCATTGCCGGGTTCCATTTTCTTTTCAAGTGTCCAAAATGAACACCTGCTTCCAACAAACTTTCGAAATTTACTTTTGACATTTTTCTGTATTTTAAATTGTTTACGTTCCTTAGTAATTCAACCTCCGAAGGGATCCCAAAAAATGAGACGGGTGCATCGGGGTTTGGATACTAAACAACCGAAAAATAAATGATTAACGTTTAGAGAACTGGAATTTCTTACGTGCTTTCGGTTGACCTGGTTTCTTACGCTCAACCATTCTCGGGTCGCGCGTCATGAGTCCTTCCACTTTCAATAGCGGCTTGTTCTCTTCAGATAATTCTACAAGTGCACGAGAGATTCCCAAACGGATTGCTTCTGCCTGACCGTTGATACCACCTCCAAATACATTTACTTTCACGTCATATTGACCTGTAGTGTTTGTAATAGCGAATGGCTGCTCTACTTTTGATTGCAGAACTGCGATCGGGAAAAACTCCTTATAATCTCTTTTATTTACGATCACCTTGCCCGTACCTTTTGAAAGGTATACACGTGCAACAGATGTTTTTCTTCTACCTAATGTGTTAATGATTTCCATACTGATTAGTTGAATGTATCTAGGTTGAACACTTCGGGTTTTTGCGCTTCATGCTTGTGATCCGTCCCCGTATACACTTTTAAGTTTGTGTACAACTTACGGCCAAGCTTGTTCTTTGGCAACATCCCTTTAACTGCTTTCTCTATCAAACGTTCAGGGTGCTTTTCAAGCATTTCCTTCGCGGTCGTGAAACGTTGACCACCCGGGTAACCCGTGTAACGAACGTATTCTTTGTCGACCAGTTTCGCTCCTGAGAAAGATACTTTCTCTGCATTAATAACGATTACGTTATCTCCGCAGTCAGCATGCGGCGTGAAGTTCGTCTTGTGTTTTCCACGGATGATCTTCGCCACCTTGCTCGCAAGGCGACCAACGGTCTGCCCTTGGGCGTCTACAACAAGCCACTTTTTATTGGCGGTTTCCTTGTTGCCGGACACGGTTCTGTAACTTAATGTATCCACAATTCTACAATTAATTAAATAAGACAATATCCCCAATTTGGGGGTGCAAAGATATAACTTCTGAACTTATTAACAAACGAATTGTCAAAAAAAGTAAACAGGATTCCGAAGAATCACTTTTTTAATGCAGAACACAACCCACATCGCGCATGATGCACACCTTAAAGAATTGCAAATACTTATTTCCAAGTGTCCAAACACATGGATAAAAAAGAAGAAATCAAACAGAACGTAGTGAACTATTTTTTCTTGAAAGAATTGATGGCATTGACCGTGAATTCACTCAAGACCAAAGTCCCACTCATTCCAGCACGTTCAACCAACAATTCATCCCAATGATCTGTTCCTTGCCAAAAGACGCCTTTCAACAATGCCATAGCTTCTGGATTGGACTTCGACAAACGCAAAGCCAATCTTCCAATCTCAGCATCCATATCTTCGACAGTTTCGAAAGTCTCCGTATACAAACCCTTACGCTTAGCCCAATCCGCAGAACGCCATTCTGTTGCATTGATGGCCAATTCACTCATTGCCGACAAGCCAATCTTACGTTCAACCGCAGGACCGACTACAAAAGGACCAATCCCAACAGCTAATTCAGACAGCTTCACATCTGCATCTTTGCTAGCCAAGCAATAATCAACCGCTGAGGCCATGCCAACACCACCCCCAACAGCTGTTCCATGAACTCTACCAATAATGAATTTTGGCGCTTTGCGGCATGCGTTGATGACATTTGCGACTCCGGAGAAAAACTTCTTTCCTGTCTCGAGATCATTGATCGAAATCAACTCGTCAAAACTTGCACCGGCACAAAAAGCCTTGTCACCCGAAGAAGTCAATACAATAACATTTACCGTTGGATTATTACCTAAATCGGTAATTGTTTCTGCTAACTTATTGAGAATCTTCCCAGGAAGGGAATTACTCATTGGATGGCCAAATTCAATAGTAGCAATACCATGTGAATCGACTGTGTAGTGAACATGACCTTGATCGATCGCCTCTGACATACAATTTACTTATTGATTTTTATTTGGTTTATCGTAAGCTCCGCCGCCTTGATGACCTCCACGCCATTGCACTCCACCGCGTGTGGCATTTTGACCTGGACCCCGAAGCTCCTTATTGAATGGCTTTTTAAATGCAGGATTTTTCTTCAGCTCAGCTTCCTTCTTTGGAGGACGATTGCCTTTCGGAGAAGCAATCTTCACGTCCAATTTTCTTCCATTAATGTCCATTCCATGAAGGGCATTGATGGCTTGAATTGCGTGATCTGTTTCTTCCATTTCTACATAGCCAAAGCCTTTAGATCGCTTTGATTCACGATCGAAAACAACATGGGCATAAGTCACAGGACCAAATGCTGAAAATGTTGTGCGCAAATCTTCGGAAGTAATCTCCCAATCAAGATTCGCAATGAAAATGTTTACCATAATTTTTAGTGGTTTCGATGATTTGTTTATTCTATTTATTTAAGCGTAAAGCTGTCTGATCCTACCAAATTTCCGTCACAATAGATTTTTACTTTGTAATTCCCTTTAACCAATTCCTCACCACGTAAGTCATAATAAATCGCTATATCCAAACGCTGATTTTGGTAATCAATCTCTTTTTTATCCGAATATGCGACAACTCCATATTCTGTTGAAACAGTATTGCTTGTTCTTGTCTGCAACACTTTACCATCTGGATTTATCACCTGCATGTATACTGTTTTTTTACCTGCAGCAGTAATCGGATTTTCAGACAATGTAAAAGAAGATTTGATTTGCACCACTTGTTTCGCACGCGACGCTGGTTCTGGTAAATTGTTTAACTTCATTCTAAATCCACCCGAACTGAAATTGTACGCCTGAAGCCTTGAACCCTTTTTCACTTGATCAGCACTCGTTTCAGCCTGCTGCTTGTAATCATCTCGCTCCTGAGTAGTTGAGTTTAACTTTGACGTTGTCTCATCCAATACTGATGTTAGTTTTAAATTCATGGTATTCAACGAGTCAATTTGACGTACATATCCCTTCATGATTGTTCTCAACGTTTCATTTTCCTTACGCATTTTATACAACTGCGAGGCGGTCATTTTCTTGTTTTGATCCAATTGATCAATCAAATCTTGAATTTTCGCTTTCTGAACATTTAAGCTATCTGCCTTTGACTTGTCCTTTGCAATTAAGGCATCGTAGGTTTTTAACATGTTTTTGAAATCCGTTTTGAGGTCGTTGGATAGATTACCGACATACCCCTGCATCATTTCATTCATTCCTTCCATGTCAGCATTCAACTGAGCATTCTCTACGGTACACTCATTCAGTTGGCTATTTTTCCTTGACCACATAAAGCCCATTACTGCCAAACCTAAGAGTAGCAAAAGGATTATAGCGATGTAAGGACCATTATTTTTTCTGGATGTTTCTGCAAATTCTGACATGTCGAGTAGTTTACTATTTTGTAATCTTAACAAATGTAGAAAATTGAAGTCAGTTACACAAAAAAGGAACTAAAAAATAACGTCATCTGTGGTCCACACATTATTCACCCTTCTGTGTATGCGCATCGCGTTCCGATTTTGCAACTCAGCCGGAAGAAGTTCATCAGGACAATTTTGATAGGTTATGGGTCTTAAAAATCGCTGAATCGCGTCGATACCTACGGCGCTAAATCGGCTATCTGTCGTTGCTGGGTAAGGACCTCCATGGTGCATCGACGGAGAAATGTCAACACCCGTCGGCACTCCGTTAAAAATGATTCTACCTACCTTATTTTCTATCTGAAAAAGCAGTTTTTCTTGATCTTTTAATTCTGATTCTAAGGCAATTATCGTAGCCGTAAGTTGACCCTTCAACACCTTACAACAGGCCAGCATTTCGTCGAGATCAGTACAATCAATGACCATAGAAAATGGACCAAATACCTCTTCTTGAAGCTCTGAGTCTTGAATGAATTGGCATCCTTTAATTAAACCTAACGCCTGATTAACGCGATTGACAGAATGATTGCCTGCTGCTAGAACCGAATGGTTCAGGTCTACACCTTGAC
>JAJTDQ010000170.1 GCA_021300505.1 Cryomorphaceae bacterium | reverse complement strand
AAAGGTATTTCGCATACAACTTTCGTGAAAAAATAGGCTAAGGCTCGGTTTCGTCGTATCTTTGTCAAAAGCAGATCGGTCTATCGCTGTTCGCTGAAAGGCGGAGAGAGGAAAGTCCGGGCAGTATAGAGCGCCGTACTTCCTAACGGGAAGGTCTCACAGGGGCGACCTTGTGGGAACAGAAAGTGCCACAGAAAGGAAAACTACCTCGTTTACGGGGAAAAGGTGAAAAGGTGAGGTAAGAGCTCACCGCTTCCGCAGCAATGGGGGAGGCAAGGTAAACCTTACGGACTGAAAGACCATGTATACCGAGGCTTGAGGGCTGCTCGCCTGATCTCGGAGGGTAGGTCGATTGATCCTGCGCGTGAGTGTAGGGCTAGATAAATGATAGACATCTACTTCGGTAGAAACAGAACCCGGCTTATAGATCTGCTTTTTTATTTTTTTTCTACGCTCTCGTTCTGCTTCTCGTTCTGAATTAAATAGGGTATTTCCGCATCGCTCGATCCATCCAAGGATACATATTTGGTCCTTCGTTTTGATACGGATAAGGACTCTTGTTGCGAGAAACGACAGGGTAGGTGCCCAAGCGGTTGTTCAAACGTCGGTTGAATGGCACATTGAAAAGATAGTCTAAAAATACAGTCGCATTGGTGAAGTTTCGTGCATGACGAATGATTCCAAAGCGCACAGGTTGATAATAACTTCCGCCGTTTTGCTGGTTAATGAAAATCAGTCCTTCACAGTTGTACTTTTTTTCAAGTCGTTCCTTTTGTTTTTGTGTATGCGAAAATAAAGTAAGCAGGTAAGGGGCCTTTCCGGTGCTGTCTATACGGGTTTCTGATGTTGTCTTATGGGTTAAAAAGTCACGCTCCCAGTTATAGTACGAGTACTTCTTCTTTGCTTTCATACGCGCTTTGACACCAGAAAGTAAGGGATTGAAGTCAGTTGAGGGGTTGAGATCAGTCGTCCACGAGACGTCGCGAACAAAGTCAGACAAATCAATGCGCTGATTCAAAGAGTCACGAACAGATTTCAGAATAACATAAGGATCTTGTCCTACCGTGAAATAATCCAATGATTGTGCAATGGGTGCGCTGCTAAGTACCTTTTGATTGAGAAGATGATTGGATTGTATGTCCTCTGAACCTTTGCTGTAGCGCAAAAGGACCGCATCAATTTCGGTATTTACACCTTCCTTTTTCAGCAAGGAAAAAATGGAGTCTGCCGATAACTCCACAATCTGCACTTCAATATGATGGTATTTCTTAAAACTTTTGAATAGTCGCTCGTCTTCCTTGGTCAAACAATCCGTTGCGAGCACAATGCGTTGCTTCTTTGTTGGTCGCGCCACTCCTGGACTGCAGCTATGTAGCGCAAAAAGGAGGAATAATAGGAAAGACCAATGGTTCAACAACATGGTGCAAAGATATTCAAGTTCAGTGTGACGCGCACGTTCTGTATTAAATATTTACCTTTACGCCAGACACAAACACCGTGAGCGAAAAAACACCCAACCAACAATCAAAGAAGATTGCAACCCTAATTGCCGATTTGAAATCGGGGAATGCAAAAAAGATAAGTACTGCGCTAAAAACATTGGAAGCATCAGGAAATGTTCAGATTCTTGAGCCTTTGGCCGAGGTGTTGATGGACAATAACTTGGAAGATTCACACAAGGAAATCATCGAATTTCTTTCGTCAATGAAGGACAGTTCAGCCATTGATGAAATGATGCGTTTGCTCGGTGAAGGTCGTTTCCTTTCCGTTCGTCAAGTCTTGTTGACGACCATTTGGAATAGTCCGTTGGATTACAGTTATTATCTGCCAGATTTCGTGGACATTGCTGTTGAAGGAAACTTTATGGAAGCCCTGGATTGCTTGACCATTATTGAAAATATGGAGGGGCCTTTCGAAGAACGAAACGTATTGGAATCTCAGTTGTTCTTGAGGGATTACATTGAGTCCACAGAACCTAAAGATCCGCAGAAGCAACATATCATGAGTGAGATTGCGTTATTCATCAAGGATTTGAATGACCAAGATGACGATGGAATCACGTCATTTATGGATGAAGACGAAGAATAATCAACGTTCCCAACCAAATCGCTCATTCAGAATGGCATTCGTCTTATCCGTAAAATCTAGATTGTCATTCTTCTCTAACACTTCTCCAATGAACGCTTCAACGAGCAAGTTGCGCGCTGATCGTTCCGAAATACCTCGTGATTGTAAGTAAAACACTGCCTCTTCATTCAATTGTCCTGTTGTCGAACCATGTGAACATTTCACATCATCAGCGTAGATTTCCAACTCTGGTTTTGAATTCACAGAGGCCTTATCCGTCATAAGCACATTTCCATTTGACTGGAATGCATTGATTTTTTGCGCGTCTTTTCGAACAAAAACCTTTCCATTGAAGACCGCCGTAGCTTGATCATCAATAACGCCTTTGTACAATTCATTTGAAAGACAGTGCGGCATCATGTGGTCAATAATCGTATGGTTGTCGGTATGCTGATTTCCTTTTAAAAGGTAAGCACCATAAAGATTTGTTTCACAGTTGGTGCCATTCACGCGTACGCGAACATTGTTGCGTACCAAAGTTCCGTTTAATGTCACCGTATGCATTGTGAATACAGAATCTTTTTCTTGCGTAATTTCCTCGGTACAAATCTGGAAATTACTTTCTTCTTCTGATTGCAATTTTCGGATGGTGAAATGAGCACCTTCACTTACATGAATTTCAGAGACAGCATTTAATATAGATTTCTCTGCACCTGTTGCCCAAGTACCAATTGTCAAGTCTGCTTTTGCAAATTTTCCAACGTGTATAAACGTGTTGCAATTCAGCAGCACTACATTCACTAAATCGTTTGATGGTTAGTCCCGATACAGTCTCGAATTGAGTAGCATCAAGATGAAGAGCACCATTTTCAATCACGATGCGGTTTCCTGTTGAATGTATAGCGAATGAAGCGCTATTGCTTCCTTCATGTTTTAATGCTATTGTTGGACTCAACTTCGAAAGTTTAGTCAAACGCGTATATTTCCAAGCTTCATGGCGTGTCGTTGGAAATGACTTGCCATTCAATTCATCCAACGATTTTTTGACCAACTGAGAAGGCAATGAAATTTCTGTTTGACGCAAATGCTTGGTAAACGTCGAAAGTGTGCGGTCGATTTGTGTTTCACTCATGACTTCGACTTTAATTCGCTTCTTGTTCAGCCTTGATCCAATCGTAGCCTTTTTCTTCCAATTCCAACGCGAGTTCCTTTGGCCCAGACTTCACTATACGTCCGTTGTAAAGTACATGTACCACATCAGGAACAATATAGTCAAGAAGACGTTGGTAGTGCGTAATGACGATGGTTGCATTTTTCTCTGAGCGCAATTTATTCACCCCATTCGCAACAATACGTAAAGCGTCGATGTCAAGTCCTGAGTCGGTTTCATCCAAGATGGCCAATTTTGGTTCAAGCATCGCCATTTGGAAAATTTCATTGCGTTTCTTTTCACCACCAGAGAATCCTTCGTTGACTGAGCGAGAAGCGAGTTTGGCATCTAGCTCTACAATTGCCGATTTTTCACGAACCTTAGCCATGAAATCTTTTGCTGATATGGCCTCTTGACCTTTGTACTCGCGAATTTCGTTCAGTGCCGTGCGCAAGAAATTAACGTTGGAAACACCAGGTATTTCAACAGGATATTGGAAAGCTAGAAACATACCTTCGCGTGCCCTATCTTCCGTCGATAGCTCGAGTAAGTCAACACCATCAAAATCTACTGATCCATCAGTGACCTCATAATCTTCACGACCTGCGAGAACAGAAGCAAGGGTACTTTTTCCAGCTCCATTCGGTCCCATGATGGCATGAACTTGACCTGCGGGTACCTCAAGATTTAATCCTTTCAAGATTTCTTTTCCGTCGATCGATGCGTGTAAATTCTTAATTGTAATCATGTATAATTTTTTAATCGAAAATGTCTGTTATCCTACTGATCCTTCTAAACTGATGGCGAGTAATTTTTGTGCTTCTACTGCAAATTCCATGGGTAACTGATTGAGTACTTCTTTACAGTAGCCATTGACAATGAGGCTTATGGCTTTTTCTTCGCTGATACCTCGCTGCAAGCAATAGAAGATTTGATCTTCTCCAATTTTTGACGTTGTCGCTTCATGTTCAATTTTTGCCGAACTGTTTTTGCATTCGATGTAAGGAAAGGTATGCGCCCCACATTCGTCTGTCATTAACAATGAATCACATTGTGAAAAGTTGCGTGCGTTTTCAGCGTTCTTGTGAATTTGAACCAAACCTCGGTATGAATTCTGTGATTTCCCCGCAGAAATTCCTTTGGAGATGATAGTGCTTTTGGTGTTCTTTCCAAGGTGAATCATCTTCGTCCCTGTATCCGCTTGCTGGTAATTGTTGGTTACCGCTACAGAATAAAATTCTCCAATAGAGTTGTCGCCTTTCAATACGCATGAAGGATACTTCCAAGTTACGGCCGAACCAGTTTCAACCTGTGTCCATGAGATTTTAGCATTGCGCTCGCACAGACCTCGCTTTGTTACGAAATTGAAAACCCCACCTTTACCTTCTTTATCGCCTGGATACCAGTTCTGAACGGTAGAATATTTGATTTCGGCGTCGTCAAGGGCAATCAACTCAACAACAGCAGCATGCAATTGATTTTCGTCACGTTGCGGCGCTGTACATCCTTCGAGGTAGGAAACATAGGCGCCTTGATCAGCAACCACAAGTGTGCGTTCAAACTGACCTGTGCCTCCTTCATTGATTCGGAAGTAGGTAGACAACTCCATAGGACAGCGAACCCCTGAAGGGATGTAACAAAAAGATCCGTCAGTAAATACTGCTGAATTTAATGCTGCGTAAAAGTTATCAGTCATTGGGACAACAGATCCCATGTATCTGCGAACCAATTCAGGATGTTCTTTTACCGCTTCAGAAAACGAGCAAAAGACAATGCCTAACTCAGCGAGTTTAGATTTGAATGAGGTGGCCACTGAAACGGAATCCATTACAAAATCTACCGCAACGCCTGTAAGTCGCTGTTGTTCTTCCATAGAAATCCCAAGTTTCGCCATGGTTTCCTTCATTTCAGGGTCTACATCGTCCCATGACTCATATTTCTTCGTCTGCTTTGGTGCGGAATAATACGTGATATCTTGAAAGTCAGGTTTTTCGTAATGTACATGCGCCCATTCTGGCTCCGTCATCTCTTTCCAAAGTGCAAAAGCCTTTAAACGAAAATCAAGCAACCATTCCGGCTCCTCTTTTTTTGCAGAAATAAAGCGAATGATATCTTCGTTCAGTCCTTTTGGGGCTTTGTCGGACTCGATATTTGTGACGAAACCAAATTTATACTCTTGGTTTTCAAGGTCCTTGGCCAATTCATTTTCGGTGTATCCCATCAGAATGAAAATTCGTTTTTATCGAAAAACTTAAAGTG
>JAJTDQ010000049.1 GCA_021300505.1 Cryomorphaceae bacterium | reverse complement strand
AAGATGAAGATGTTCTTGATACATGGTTCTCAAGTTGGTTGTGGCCAATCTCCGTTTTCAATGGTTTGACGCAACCAAACAATGAAGAAATCAAGTACTATTATCCGACAAACGACCTTGTAACTGCTCCAGAAATCATGTTTTTCTGGGTGGCGCGCATGGTCATCGCTGGGTACGAATACATGGGAGACTTGCCATTCAAAAATGTGTACTATACAGGTATCGTTCGCGATAAGCTAGGACGTAAAATGTCGAAATCTTTAGGGAATTCACCCGATCCAATCGATTTGATTGAGAAGTATGGTGCTGACGGAGTACGCGTTGGAATCTTGATTTCATCTCCAGCAGGAAATGATCTACCTTTCGATAGTTCACAGTGTGAGCAAGGGCGTAATTTCACGAATAAAATCTGGAATGCATATCGTTTGGTGAGTGCCTGGGAGGTGCGTGAAATGGAACAGCCAAAGTCTTCAGTTAAGGCCATCGAATGGTTTGATGCAAAGTTCAATCAAGCACTTTCTGAAATCAATGACTTATTTGATAAGTTCCGAATTTCTGAAGCCTTGATGGCGATTTACAAGCTCGTTTGGGATGATTTCTGTTCATGGTATCTCGAAATGGTGAAGCCAGGTTATGAGCAGCCGATCGATCCGAAAACATTGGAAGCGACAAAAGATTTCTTTGAAAAATTATTAAAGGTAATGCAGCCTTATACACCATTCGTTTCTGAAGAGCTATGGCATTTAATCCGTGAGCGTATGGATGGTGATGACATTATCCTGGCGCAATGGCCAGCTGTTGAGCACATCAATACCGAGGTGCTTTCTTCTTTCGACAAGGCATCAGAGGTGATTACACACATTCGAAATGTCCGCAAACAGAACAACATTGCGAGCAAAGTGAAGATGGACTTGATGATCAAGAAAAATTCAGACATCGACACTTCTTTCGACGCAGTAATTGTTAAAATGGGGAATCTCACGCAATTGGAATATGTTACTGAAAAGGTAGTGAACGCCAATTCATTCCTTGTTCAAGGGAACGACTATTACATTCCGTTTGGAGAATCGATTGATATTGAGGCTGAAAAGAAGAAAATTACGGAAGACATCATCTATACAAAAGGATTCTTGAAAAGCGTACAAGGCAAATTGCAAAATGAAAAGTTCATGGCTGGAGCGCCTGAAGCCGTTGTTGCCAATGAGCGCAAGAAGGAGGCAGATGCACTGAACACGATCCGTATTCTTGAAGAAAAGCTGGAAGGTTTAGGGTAGATATTACTTGACCCCTAAAATTTCTTGTACCGTGATTTTGGTCACAGGGTGGTAATGTTCACTTGCTTTTGAAAACACCTCCTTGGCCCAAGCCAGATTTTCGGGTGTCTTTGCGAGTTCCCTGTAAATTGGTGCAACATATTTTCTGCGCCCTACCTTTAAAAGGAATTTTTCCATTTCTGGTCGAATGTCACTGTAGTCAGCACGAATACCTTTGATGAACCATTCGTATTGAATTTCACTGTTTGTCCATGAGCGGAAATGCAAGTTGTAGTCTATCTCGCGCATTTTTTCTACTGAAATCGTATTGGGTAGTCTGCGAATAAAGGCTTGCCATTCTTGCGCGATGTGTTTGTCTCGTGTGAGTTGAATGACTTGCTTTCTCCTCTTTTTTCTTCCCTTGATTTTGATCCATCTGACTTTGCGCTTAAAGATGTTTTCACCTTTCACAAAGCGATCTGCCAAGGACTGAATTTCATCAAATCGAGGTGAGCTTATATGATAGCAATTTTTAGGGATACCCTCTTGGTAGATCCACTCGTTCGTATTAAAAGCCAGCTTATGTGGCTTTAACAAATGTTCGTCAAGGTAATCGACAAATGTTTCAGAAGATACCGTTTTGAACGCAAAGGACTTGAAATAACTATTCAGAAAGTTGTCCAACCGCTCGCGTCCTGCATCACGTTCTAAGGTCTTGAGAAAGAAAGCCCCCTTGACATAGGCAATATCCGTCAAACCATCGTCAGGATCGCGTCCACGCAATTGAAGTTTCAGTCGGGTGTCTTCAGGGTGCTCACTTTGAGCGATTTCCTTTAAATCATCCTGTAACTCTTGAAACTCAATGAGGGCTAAGATGTCTGAAATCTCTTTCCCATACAAGGCTTCCATGATCCGGTTTTCGAAATAAACGGTGAACCCTTCATTCAGCCAGAAATCATCCCAAGAACGATTGGTTACGAGATTCCCAGACCAGCTATGGGCCAATTCATGTGCGATGACGGAAACCAAACTCTTATCTCCTGCAATAACAGTTGGATTAACGAAAGTCAAGCGCGGATTCTCCATTCCTCCGAATGGGAAAGAATAGGGGAGGACGAGTAAATCATATTGCTCCCAACGGTATTTTCCGTACAACTTTTCAGCCGCCTGAATCATGCGAGGAAGATCAGAGAATTCCCTTGCACTCGTTTGTAATAGTTCAGGTTCAGCGTACACACCACAGTTTGGTCCAAGCTTTTTGTAGTTCAAATCTCCCACCGCAAGCGCAATGAGATAACAAGGAATGGGCTGTTTCATGGTGAAGTGGTATTCACCTTTGTCGTTTCTTTTGGTTGCGTTTTTCGCGCTCATCACTGCCATCAAGTCTTGCGGAACCTTAACATCAGCGGAATAGGTGATGCGATTGGCAGGAGAATCTTGTAAAGGAATCCATGAACGTGTTAGAATCGCTTGCCCTTGGGTATAGACAAAAGGATGTTTTTTACCAGTTGTTAAGGTGGGACTCAACCAATCCAAGGCTTCCGTTTTATCGGTGGTTTTGTAGTAAATGTTAACGTGTGTGGTCTTTGAATTGATTGTCACCAATAAAGGTTGACCCAGGATGGAATCTTTGTCCCATTGCCCTATGATGAAGTCTGTTTCTTCCTCTTTCTTTTTACCCAAGGTTACCTTCTGAATTTCAAGACCTTTCATGTCAAAAATAGCAGTGTCTGTGCCGTAGTTTTGCATGGTGTGACGCGCAACACCATAGACGGTTTGATTGCTAAAATTCACATCTAAATCTAGGTGTAAGTGCGTCGTTCGAATTTGGCGCACATTGGCGTAAGAATGGTTGTCAAACACCGAATCTGCAATCACTTCTGTATGGCTCAAATTCTTTTTCGCCCGCAAGTTACAGGAGAAAAAAACGCTGCTAAGCGAAAGAATAAAAACCAATGAAAGGAGACTACGCATTTGTTCTTAGTGAAAAGTAAAGATAGTAAAAGAACCCATGTTTGGGTGCTTAGTCACATGAATGCCTATGTCGTCAAAAGAAGATTGGGCGATTAATCACGTGTTAAGTAGCGCAAAACATCCGATGCGCCGTGAAGTCCGAAAAGCGCAGGCATAAAGCTTAAAGTGCCATAAAAAGAACGTTTATAGTTGAGACCATTCGTCATTTTAAGGGAGTCTTTTAGCTGCAATTCGGATGAAAAAACGGCGCGAACAGTCTTCGGTGTGATTCCTCGTTTGCGCAAGCGTTTTTTGACATGAGCCGCAAGTTTACAATTGTAGGCGCTCGGAAGATTGGCAACTTGAACGCGTGTTGGATCCATTTTTCCACCAGCACCAAAATGGGATACAATCTTTATTTTTAGGCGAATACATGCAGCTATCCACTCGATTTTTGGGGTTACAGAGTCAATGCAATCCATGACGACATCGGGCTTGAACTCTGCTAAAATTTCCCAAACGCGCTCAGGCTCAACGAATTCCTCCAATACATGCAGCGTGATTTCTGGGTTAATGTCCTTTAGACGTTCGCCAAGAACTACAGCTTTGTTTCTGCCAATTGTGGAGTCGAGCGCCGTAAGCTGACGGTTTTTATTGGTTGGATCGAACACATCGCCATCGATGATGGTCATGGTGCCAACACCTGCTCTGGCAATAAATTCAGCAGCATATGAACCGATACCACCAAGCCCTACGATGAGCACATGTGCGTTTTGTAAAACATCAATTTTCTTCTCTCCGATTAACAATTCAGTACGTTCTAACCATTGTTCCATTTGGTAAATATTCGTTTAAAATTTTCTTCGATTTGAACTTGTAATGACTCAATTGAAATTCCAAAGATTTCTGCAATTTTAGTGTAAATAAGTTCAATAGCGCTATTGGAATCATCCGTTTCAACAAGGATTTTGTCAATTGGAACGGATTTTAATTTCACTTGAAGCGCTTCATTTGTGATGATGTCTGCACCAATGCTAATTGTCATGCCTTCTTTCATAATGTCCTCAATTAAACTTGCTTTCGATGCACCATGAAAGACCCATTCTTGTTTCGGTTTAACGATGCGACGAATTGATTTCAATTCATTCCAACATCGGACACAATGAATCATCATCGGAAGTTGGTACTTTTCGGAAAGGTCAATGTGGTGTTGAAAAACAGTCATTTGTTCTCGAAGTTCAGGCCCTCTCAAGCGGTCCAATCCCGTTTCTCCAACAGCAAGACATCCTTTCAGTTGGATTAAATTTTCAATCAATTACCATGTGTGCAATTCTTCCCCCAACGTCTGATTATAAACCTCGTGGAATTCATCTTTTGGATGGTGCGTGTGAGCGTTCATGAACATGGCTACGGATTCAAAAGGCGAAGTTTTAAATAATTTTTTATATTTTCACGACACAAATTTTAACAAACTACCATGGAAAACACTGCACAGAAGGGGCATCCTAAAGGGCTCTATCTCCTTTTTACAACGGAAATGTGGGAACGATTCTCCTACTATGGAATGCGCGCCATCTTTACGCTATTCCTTACCCAAGCTCTTCTTTTTGATAAAGAAACAGCATCCGGTATTTATGGTTCTTACACGAGTTTAGTGTATTTAACACCAATTATTGGTGGGTATTTCGCGGACAACATCTGGGGAAACAGAAAGTCAATTATGGTCGGTGGTGTCATGATGGCGATTGGACAATTCTTCATGTTTTTGGCTGCGTGGTTCTATGAGAATTCTGCGCTTTCATTGCCTTTGATGATTGTTGGTTTGACTTCTTTAATCTTCGGAAATGGATTTTTTAAGCCAAATATTTCGACACTCGTAGGTCAATTGTACTCTGAGACAGACAAACGTAAAGATGCAGCCTACACCATCTTCTACATGGGAATTAACCTTGGAGCCTTCATTGCACCATTGATTTGTGGTGGATTGGGTGAGCGTTACGATGCAGATGACAATGCGATTCCTTATGCATTCAAATGGGGATTCTTGGCAGCATGTATCGGGATGATCATTTCCGTGATTACCTTCCAAATGAAAAAGAACACATTGCTTGTTTCGCCGGAAGGAATGCCAATTGGAGATATTCCTAACCGTCAACGTTTGGCGCAAGAAGCAAATACAAAAACGGTAAAAAAATCCAAAAAACAACTTACCGATGATGATGATGATGATGCATTGGAATTAGTTGTAGACGTCATTGCCGACCGCGAAATGATGATTGACAATGTAACTGATGATTCGTCGACCAAGGCTGATACTCCGAAAAGTAAGAAGAATATCTACATCGGTGTCTTGGTAGGAATGATAACCCTTGTTGTTCTTCGTTTGTACGTGTTCACAACTGCAGAGGAAGCGATGATTAAAATGGTGAACAACTATATTTCTGCCTTCATCTTTGCGATTTCATTGGCAATTCCATTGATTATCATCTTTGATCCTTCATTGAACAAAGTGGAGAAACAACGTATAGGAGTCATCTACATCGTTGCCTTCTTCGTGATCTTCTTCTGGGCAGCGTTCGAACAAGCTGGAGCTTCCCTTACCTTCTTCGCTGCAGAACAAACAAACCGTAACATTTTAGGATTCTCAATGCCAGCGAGCTGGTTCAACAGTTTCAATGCGGTATTCATTGTAATCCTTGCACCAGTAATCTCTGTGTTATGGACTGCGCTTTCTAAGCGAGGTCTTGAGCCAGCGTCCCCTTACAAGCAAGCATATGGTTTGTTCTTGTTGGCACTTGGATATGTATTCATCGCATTTGGTGTGGATGGTGTAGAGCCAGGAATTAAAGTGAGCATGGTTTGGTTGACTGGGTTGTATTTGATTCATACGATTGGTGAGTTGTTCCTTTCTCCTATCGGACTTTCCATGGTGAACAAATTGGCGCCGGTGCGTTTTGCTTCATTGTTGATGGGGGTTTGGTTCTTAAGTACAGCTGCAGCAAATAACTTCGCTGGATTCCTCTCTTCTTTCTACCCAGAGCCAGAAGTTACAGCAGCTCAAGTGCGCGCATTGGAAGAGAAATATTCTACACCAGAGCACAATGCTTATGTTTTGGTAGCAGACAAGTATTCAGACCAAATTGTTGGTGTTGAGATGACAGAACAAGTGAAAAAACAAGCTGTTGCGGATACTGTTGCTGTATCTGATACAGTAACAATCTCTGCGAATTCAGGAGTTGACGTGAATGAAGTAACAATAACTGTAAATAAAGCGATTTCTGTTGCGCTTGATGATGTAACGAAAGACACGGTTGAAGTTGCACAAGTATGGGTGGCTACTGAAAAAGAGGTAGAGAAATACAAGGCAAAAGGATTGAAATACAAAGATGTTCACGCGAATGTTGTTCCAATGACAGACGCAGACGGAAATGAAACGAAAATCCCTTATTCTGCAGTGAACTTTAACAACCTTTTCCCTAAAACGAAAGATAAAAAGAAACAAGAGGAGTACCACAAAATTATTCAAGAGGAGAAAATTGCCTTGGCGAAATTGGCTGTGAACAAGGAGAAAGAATTTATCGGAATGAAAATCGTTGATTTGAAATCATTCTTCTGGTTATTCGTTTACCTTGCTGGTGGATCATCAATTATTCTATTCTTATTGAGTCGCTTCCTCGTGAAGATGATGCATGGAGTGAAATAAAACGAATTATATAACGTGAAAAGCAGTCTCTATTGGGGCTGCTTTTTTTACACAATTATGAACATGAAACAAACAATATTAACGATTGCGTTGACTGCAGTTTGTAGTCTTTCACAGGCACAAATCAAGGCAATCACAGAAAATGGGGAAGAAGTAGTACTTTTTGAAAATGGTCAATGGGAGTACACGGAAGGTAATGAATACGTTGAGGAGGAGATTCTCATGAACCCAGTGAAATTTACACGTCCGGCGACATCAGCCTTCCTCTTGAAGAGCACAAAATTCAATGTGGGAACCTATTTGGATTCAAAGAAATGGACCATTGAAAAAGGAAAAGGCGACGATGCTTATGAATACCAATTGACCTTGAATCAAGGTGATTTGTACGCCATGATGATCACAGAGCAGGTGGAGATTCCTCTTGAGTCTTTGAAAGCGATTGCACTAGAAAATGCACGCGATGTAGCTCCAGATGTTTATGTGGTAAAAGAAGAATACCGCATGGTCAATGGTCTTCGTGTCCTAATGATGCAAATGAATGGAACCTTGAGTGGGATTAAATTCAGCTACTATGGCTACTACTTCTCAAGCGAAAAAGGAACTATTCAGTTTATTGGATATACCTCCCAAAATCTCTTGTCGAAATACCAAAAAACCATTGAAGACCTCTTGAATGGTCTGGTTCAATATTAAGCAAACTTATTCCCTGAAAAATGTCTGCAAATAAACACCCTAAAGCTTTACCTTACTTGTTCTTCTCCGAAATGTGGGAACGCTTTGGTTATTACCTCATGATTGGAATCTTCACGCTCTATCTAAAGGATAAAGTCGATGGTTTTTCCATGAGTGAAGAGGATGCTTCTGACCTATATGGTACATTCATCGCTTTCGTGTTTTTAACGCCATTTATTGGAGGATTACTTGCTGACCGAATTTTGGGTTATCGCCGTTCGATTACAATTGGTGGATTGTTGATGGGGGCGGGGTACTGTCTCATGGCGATTCACGATTTGAACATGCTTTACCTATCTATGTTCCTCGTGATTCTTGGGAATGGGTTTTTTAAGCCAAATATTTCGACATTGTTGGGTAATTTATACAATAACGACGAGTACAAGTCACTCAAAGATTCGGGCTACAGTATTTTCTACATGGGAATCAACGTGGGAGCATTCATCTGTAATTTCTTCGGTGCTGCCTTGTACAACATGATTGGTTGGGGTGCGGCGTTTATTGCAGCCGGAGTAGGTATGTTCATTGGAATCATCATCTTTTGGATGGGCACGCGCCACTTCAAGCACGCGGATGTCATAAAGCCAAAGGCCGAATCAGATATGTCACTGGCAAAGATTTTTGGAATTATCTTACTTCCAGCAATTGCTTTTGGATTAATCGGTTATTTCTTGCCTGAACCAATTGTGAAGACACGAACAACAGATGCCTTTTTGTTTGGTTGTATTCCAGTGATTTTCTTCTATGTCTACCTTTTGGTGAAAAGTCCAAAGGAAGAACGTCGTCCTGTAGCGGCCATGTTGGCCATTTTTGCTGTGGTGATTGCGTTCTGGGCGGTGTTTAAGCAGAACGGTTCTACACTGAACACATGGGCGGACCAATACACGGATCGCCAAGTAGCTGAATCATCTTTGCCTGTATTGGATGGCCTGAAGTTGGTAAAAGAATACGAATATGTGAAGGATACTATTCAGTTGACGGATAAACAGTTTCGTCCACAGGTAACCAAGGACGATAAGCCGGTCATGACCTACGATTATCCGGATTATTTCAAGAATTTACCGAAAGAAAAATTGCCAAAAGATGGCGAAGTGGTGCATGCCTTGAATACCAACTTATTTCAATCGGTCAATCCTTTCTGGGTGGTAGCATTGACCCCACTGGTATTGGCATTTTTCGGCTTCCTGCGTCGTCGTGGCAAGGAACCAACAACACCTGAAAAGATTGCTTTCGGTTTGGTGATCTCTGCTTTGTCTTGCTTGGTGATGGTCGGTGCGGTCTATGCAAGTGACAATGGTGGTGTTAAATCTTCTGCATGGTGGTTTATTTCGTCGTATGCGGTCATCACCATCGGTGAGCTCTTCTTAAGCCCAATGGGATTGTCTCTCGTTAGTAAATTGAGCCCTCCGCGCTTGACGGCTTTAATGATGGGTGGTTGGTTCTTGGCAACATCTATCGGAAATAAGCTATCTGGGTTATTGAGCTCCTTCTGGGATGGCTACCACGACAAAGCGAATTTCTTCTACGTGAACTTTGTTCTCCTCGGCTCCGCAGCCCTTATTCTTTTCGTAATGCTGAAATGGCTGAACAAGATTTTTAAGGAACACGAGGGATAATGTTGAGTTATGAGTTACGAGTTACGAGTTATAAGTTACGAGTTATGATTTTGGTGGCTCCGCTACAACGTACATGTGAGTTGCGATGGAAGATTCGAAGTCAAAAAATAGAGTTATAAATTTCAAATCCTATACTTCTGTGTTGAAATATCCCAACTGAAATTCGTAATTAGTCATTCATAATTCGTCATTCATA
Organism: Cryomorphaceae bacterium; assembly: GCA_021300505.1. Lineage (GTDB taxonomy): Bacteria > Bacteroidota > Bacteroidia > Flavobacteriales_D > Crocinitomicaceae > M0103. The sequence goes on along the minus strand of JAJTDQ010000049.1, from coordinate 4,825 downwards.
ATTCGTCATTCATAATTCGTCATTCATAATTCGTCATTCATAATTCGTCATTCATAATTCGTCATTCATAATTCGTAACTAGTCACTAACCACTACAAATCCTCCCCCTGATCCATTCCCTGCAATTCCACCAAATTGGTGTAAATGCCATTCTGTGAAATCAATTCTTCGTGGGTGCCGTGCTCAACGATTTGCCCCTGCTGAATAACCAGGATTTTGTTGGCGTTGCGGATGGTAGATAGGCGGTGAGCAATCACGAAAGAAGTACGTCCTTCCATAAGTTTGTCTAAAGCGTCTTGCACCAAGCGTTCTGATTCTGAATCTAAGGCAGATGTTGCTTCGTCAAGGATAAGGATTGCAGGATTTTTAATGATTGCGCGGGCAATAGCGATGCGTTGTTTTTGTCCTCCTGACAATTGAATTCCGCGGTCACCGACCTGCGTGTCCAATCCTTCTGGAAAGGAACTGATGAAATCCCAGGCATTTGCTTTTTTCGCTGCTTCAATGATTTCTTCTTCTGATGCTTCGGTCGCGCCAAACCGAATGTTCTCACGTATGGTTCCTGCGAAAAGTATAACCTCTTGCGGCACAATGGCCATGTGTTCGCGTAAATGCGCTACATCGATTGAATTAATGTCGTTACCGTCGAATTGAATAGAACCATTGTCGATGTCGTAATAATGCAGTAGAAGCGAGGAAATGGTTGATTTACCCGATCCTGATGAACCTACGAAGGCAATAGTTTCATTTTGCTGCGCATGAAAGCTGATTTTTTGAAGTACTGGCAGATCTTTACGCTGTGGATACGAGAATTCTACATTGTCGAAACGTATTTCTCCGGTGATGGCGGGCTTGCCTTCTCCCACTAACAATTCTTTTTCTCCTGGTTGACCAATCAAGGTCATCAAGTTTTCTGTAGCGCCAATTGTTTTCTGGATGCTCGCATACAAATCAGGAAGTGAACCGATTGATGCCCCCATCATTATCGTATACATGATGAAGGAGAAGAAATCTTTTGGATTCAACTCAGGATTTGGTCCTTGGGTCATCAGCAATCCTTGCCAAACGATAAATACGATGGCACCGAACAAACAGAAGATGATGAACGACACAAACAATCCACGCCACACACCGCTTTTCACGTTCATGTTTCGGATTTGCTCGATTTTCTCGTTGTATTTTCCGAGGATGAAAATTTCATTCGTAAAGGACTTCACATTGCTGATTCCCGTTAAGGATTCTTCAATGATAGAATTCGATTCTGCCGCTTGATCTTGCGCTTGCTTGGACAGTTTTCGAATGAAGCGACCGAAGAAAACGGCGATGACAGCCATCACAGGAACAGTTCCAATCATGATGAGTGCCAATTTCCATGAAAGGAAGAAAAGAAAGGCAATTCCTCCAATAACGATAACGATCTGTCTGAAAAATTCAGCAATCGTCGTTTTCATTGTTTCTTGCACCTGTGAGATGTCTGAACTCATGCGGCTTGTCAATTCTCCCACCTTGTTTTGGTTGAAGAAGTCCATCGGCATATAGATCAACTTTGTAAAAGCAGAACGGCGAATGTCGCGCAGGGCATTTTCTGTGACATTGGTGAAAATCACCACACGGAAGTAAGAAAATACCGATTGTGTAGCGAAAAGAATAAAGAGAGCAATCGCAACAGAATTGATATTCTCTAGTGACAATAGCCCAACGGATTCTTGCATGCTAGCTGGTTTACTGGAAACCCCTTGACCGAGCAATTGACCCATTAAAAAAGGAAACAACAATCCCGCAGAGGTGGAAAGCAGTAAAAAGATCCATCCAATGAGGTAGGCATTTCTGTACGGTTTCAAAAAAGTAAAGATGCCACGTGCTTTGCGAATGCTATCTTTGGAAATCTTTTGTTTACCGGTTTTCTCTTTTTTTGGACGAAGCATTGTGTTTAAAGCAAAAATGTGTGGTACAAAAATACATGTCTGCGGGGCAACAAATTGTTTTTTTTAGTTTTTTCTTTCAATAGTATTGTTGAATGGAAAAAACGCTTATCTTTGCAATCCGAATTTTTGAGAAAAAAGTCAATTTATAACGAACCGAAGTCATGAAAAGAACGTTTCAACCATCTGTCAGAAAAAGAAGAAACAAACACGGTTTCCGAAGCCGTATGGCAACGAAGAATGGCAGAAGAGTCCTTGCCTCACGTCGTCGCAAAGGAAGAAAGAAATTAACGGTTTCTGATGAGCCTATGCACAAGCGTTAAGCTGTACACATATCATTCTGAAAAGCCGATGCTCTTGCGTTGGCTTTTTTTATTCTATAATCTCAGTAAGGATTCCAACTATGATTCATTATTGCTAGCAGTTTCTATTCCTTCGAAAAAAAAATGTACTAATTACTTAATTGGCCAATTCAGTTCAATTTTATTACCTTAAATAATGTTAAAAAAAAAGGAAATAACAATAAACTATTTTTTCTAAATTCGACATAGATTTATTTTTTTTGAGTGGGATTTCAGGATGAAAACAAATTCCAAAATAAAATATAGAAATTGTGGAAATAAAGAATGGCTAAGGTTCGTCAAAATAAATTATCTCGAATTATTAAATTGACAGGCATTAGCTGTAGCGTTAAATAAAAAAAAACAATACAATGAAAAGACAGTTGGTTATTACTTTAGGAATATTGCTCGTTGCTTTGACATTTTCATCAAATTCATTCAGTCAGGTGGTAAAATTGAGATCAACCACTATGCTTTTTAGGCTTCCTACAGAAGATAATGATTGGACGGATTGGTCGGAACCCGAAGAGGCGAGTGTACTTATAACATGGGATACTTCAAAAAATAGAATTACAATCTATTCTGCCACGACTCAAGAATATGATATAGCTGATTACCAAGGAAAGGAAACAGATGATGATGGTGATGACTTTCTGTCTTTTTATTGCGTTGATGGTGAAGGAGAAACCTGTCTAGTAAAATTGGCTACATTAAATAGTCAAAATGGAAGAAAACAAGTTTATGTGTTTTGTGACAATAAAATTTTGCTTTATAATGCCTACGTTCTTGACTAAAAATACCCCATTGGGTAACTTTGTTCGTCATCTAAATTAGTGTGTTTAGCTGACAAGATTTTTATCAAGCTTCACTGGTCAAACAGGGTTGTGAGAGACATTAGATTTCTGTATTTTCATGATTTTCTGTATTGAGATTGTATTCACTCTCAACCCAATTGGTATTTCCCCACTTTTTCTCGTATATTCATTCAACGAAACCACTAAACGAAACCACTATGTTAGTCAAAACCTACGGCAGCACCGTATTCGGTATTTCTGCTACCACCATCACCATTGAAGTAAATCTTGCCAATGGCATCAATTTTCACCTCGTTGGATTACCTGATAACGCAGTGAGGGAGAGTCAACAGCGCATTCGTGCCGCTTTCAAAAATAACGACCTGCACTTCCCAGGCAAAGAAATCACCATCAATCTCGCACCTGCAGATATTCGCAAGGAAGGGTTCCAATTTGACTTGCCCATTTCGATTGGTGTGCTTGCCGTCGCTGCCCAAATTTCATGCACCGTGTTGGATCGTTTTCTTTTGGTAGGTGAACTGTCCCTGGACGGCACATTGAATCCCATGAGTGGTGTGCTTCCCATCGCGCTGCAGGCGAAAAAAGAAGGATATCTCGGTGTCATCCTTCCAAAAGTAAACGCGGAAGAAGCAGCAATCGTGGAGGGCATTCAAGTATTCGGTGCTTCAAATCTTCGTGAAGTAGTGGACCACCTCAATGAAGTGCAACGCATGGAACCCATAGTCTCTCCCTTGCAAAATGGGTTTGATGCCGTATTGAACAAAAGTGACGTTGATTTTTCAGAGGTCAAGGGTCAGATGAACATCAAACGGGCTTTTGAAATTGCCGCTGCTGGTGGACATAACGTGATTCTCATCGGTCCTCCTGGTGCTGGTAAATCGATGTTAGCGAAACGATTGCCGACAATTTTACCACCGATGAGCATGGATGAAGCATTGGAAACAACGAAGATCCATAGCGTAGCGGGAAAGATGAAAAATGGAACGTCATTGATTACGCAGCGTCCATTTCGCAAGCCCCATCACACAATATCAGACATCGCATTGGTGGGCGGGGGAGGATATCCTCAACCAGGAGAGATTTCCCTCGCGCACAACGGTGTGTTGTTTTTGGATGAACTGCCAGAATACAAAAGAACGGTGCTTGAGGTAATGCGCCAACCTTTGGAGGATCGCTGTGTGACCATTTCTCGGGCGAAATTCTCCATTGATTATCCAGCAGGATTTATGCTCGTGGCGGCAATGAATCCGTGTCCGTGTGGCTATTACAATCATCCGGAAAAGGAATGTGTGTGCGGACCTGGTATCGTTCAGCGGTATTTGAATAAGATATCTGGACCCTTACTTGATCGGATTGATTTGCATGTGGAGGTGACACCTGTTTCGTTTCAAGAGTTGACAAGTCAGGCGGTTTCTGAGTCGAGTGCGGAAATTCGAAAGCGCGTTGAAGTGACACGACAGGTGCAACGAGAGCGGTACATGGAACATGCTGGAATGCATTGCAATGCACAGATGTCGGCGAAGGAGTTAAAGCAACATTGTTCGATCGATAAGCAAGGACATGAGATGTTGGAAACAGCGATGAACCGCATGGGTTTGTCGGCAAGGGCCTATGACCGTATTTTAAAGGTGGCGCGGACCATTGCGGATATGGATGGGCATTCTTCGATCGCATTAAATCATTTGGCCGAGGCCAGTCAATTCAGTAGTTTGGATCGCGAGAGTTGGTCGGTGCCTAAATAAAATCG
>JAJTDQ010000048.1 GCA_021300505.1 Cryomorphaceae bacterium | reverse complement strand
AATCGGGTGATTGGTACCTATCCCGTTCAACATGAAATGAGCTCTTTGTTACTTGGCGATCTGTCCAAAGGGATCTATTTCATTTCTGTTGTCGATAGTGGAAGAATCATTGAAACGGAAAGAGTGGTGAAGTAGTGCAAAAGGACAAAAGACGGGTGGACAATGGACAAAAGACTCGTTTCAAACTTTGGTTGCCTTCGGCATGAAATCCACCTCGAAGAACAATCAAGTCCTTTAGCGCAGCGGTCCTTAGTCCTTCGAAGCTCAAAGAGCGAAGAAATACTTTTGTCTTCTTAGAAGAGATATCCAGACATCAGGATTTTAAGATTTGAATGCACTTCGAATTTTGAATTGCCTTCGGCATCAAATTCCCGCAGGGATCAAATTCTTAATTGCGTAGCATCAAATCCCAAATTGGCTCCGCCATCAAATTCCACTAACGATCGATAGCAAATCCGTTTTCATAAATTTGGCTTAATTCCCATTCACCGTCGTTGTAAAGTGCTCTCGTTTCTCCGTTGCCATTGATGAAAGTGGTAGAATAAAATACAGTACCATTTAATCTGTAACTAGCATAGTCCCCAGTAATTTTTCCATGGTCGTAATGAGCAACTTCTTTAAGGTTTCCGTTTGGAAAGTACATGCGGTATTCGCCATTCAAGGAGTCATTTAGATAGGTCATTGTTTCGTATACTGTTCCATTATCACAGCCATAATTTTCAACATCATCTCGAAGCATTACCCATGGCCCTTCCCGTAATCCATCGACATAAAGCCCCTTCAGTAGAAAGTAAGTTTCGCCATCTCCATAATCTACTCGGTCTAATCTTCGGCAATACTCCCCGTTAAGGACACCTTCAGAATAATTTTCAAGAGAATAAATTGAACCGTCTTCGAGAAATTCTTTTTTCGTTCCGTGATGCACACCATCTTTGTATTGTGCGTCAACCCAAATTTTCCCGTCTTTATGGTAGGCGGTATACTGTTGAATTAAGCCATCTTTAAAGGTGTACGTGGCAAGAAGTCTGTCTTCAAAAATGTAGCTCGCAGTGCCAGTGAATACTGCATCCCGATAATAAGCAATAGATTTCAGTGTATCACAAAAACGCGTGCCCACATAGATCAAACAACGCTCTTCTTGGCAGGTGCTAAAAAGTTCGGTTCCTTCGTTGGCTTCAACAAAATAGGCTTTCCCGCAACCAAGAAATAATTCATCAGTTGACTGGCTGTATACGGAACAAGATGTAATCAATGCAAGAATTAAAAAGAAGTTTTTCATATCGAAAGATTTAGTAATAAGTAGGTTATTTGTGTGTGATAAATTGTCTGTAGTTCTGTGCAGTGACGCCAGCAATTCTAAAAGTGATCAGTGTTTTCTCTTGGCCAACAAGAAGCTCTTTGCAATACGACACATAATCTTTCTCGTAATAGTCGTAAGACCATTTTACGGATGGATTTTCAGCCACAAGTTTTTCCATCATTTTTATGTCCTCCATAAATCCTTGCTCGAGTAAGGTAAATGCAACACGAAAGTTTGTATTCTCCATGAGTGCTTTGTGCATGGCTGGTTGGTACTTTGCGCCGTAGTCTAAATACCAGGAAATGAAAAGTCGAAATTCGTAAAAGGCAAAATAAGTCGGTAGTGATTCCCTGATAAAGTCCAATTTTCGCTTTTCATTCTTTGCCGATTTTGCGGAAAGAGCGGCTTCAACAGAGGCTTTTGTCCCGTTGCGGTATGCAGAAAATTCATCCATTATTCCATAAATTCCTGAAAGATTGGCACTAACCCCACTTCCGTTTCCGACATATGACTTTAATCGAAAGATTTTACCGAAAGCTTCCTTTGGAACAATTACAAGAAACTTTTCCGACGTAAAGGTGGGTGTTCTCTCTAATTGGATGATAATTGTCGGATCCACACAGATTTCAGTATGCGAATTGAAATGATGGGTGGATTCATGAACTACCGTATTAAAACTGCTTATCAATCGATCATTGGTAGTGTCCTTACTGGCTGGAACACTTACATTGTTGACAACGGAATAATAGCACCCAGGTCCGCAGTAGTTGGTGTCAATAAAACTTTTGTAATTCGGAGCAAAATCGTTGAGCAACCTCATGAAATACATTTTTGCCTGGTCGCTTGGATTTTTTTCTCTTACCGTTTTTTCCTCTTTAACAACTGTAGGATTTGGATTCAAAGGGTTATAGTCAATAGATTGAAAGTAGATGCTGTCAATCGTTTTTTTTCCTAAACAATTGGTGCCAATCATGGCTTCCCAACGTTTCTCAAAAAGGCGTTCCCCTCGAATGAAAAAGTGTTTTTCTTTCAAGGATTGATTCCCACCACGTTTAGAATGGGAATCAAAGGTTAATTTGTTATGTTTCAAATCGAAAAGCCCACTATCTACTTTAACTGCGGATTTCGTGCAATACAAATGCTCGTAATGTCCATTGCTGTACAATCTCAATACAAATAATTTTGATTTTGTATTTCCGTAGGTAAACACACTCATTGACTCGAAATTCTCAGCGTAAAGTGCCGTGAATCCGGACAAAAAAACAATCACACAGAATGAACTTAGTCGTTGCATCGAAAAGGTTTTAGGGGGTGCTCGCTTGTAACGCAGTGTGAGGTTAAAAATAACACGGAAGGGAAATAGACAAAGGACAAAGGACAAAGGACAAAAGACAAAAGACAAAGGACAAAAGACAAAAGACAAAGGACAAAGGACAAAAGACAAAAGACAAAGGACAAAAGACATGCTCTTACTTCGTAGGCTGAGGTGCGATAGCAGACTCGAAGACACGAGTAACGAATTGCCTCCGGCATCAAATTTCCGAAGGGATCAAATCCACTTCGAAGTACTAATAAGTCCTATAGCGCAGCGGTCCTTTGTCCTTCGAAGCTCAAAGAGCGAAGAAGTGTCTTTTGTCCCTTTCTTCCAAATTGGCTTTGCCATCAAATTGCGTAGCACCAAATTTTCCGTATCTTTCACTCAAATTATTGCTCCTATGAAACTGTTTACCTTTCTCCTGGCCGTTTTGTGCCTCGTTCAATTGGGATTTTCCCAAACCTATTCAGCTGATTTCCTCGATGGAACAATCATGTTCAAATTGAAAAATGATCCTGTTCAACACAATGGATATCAGAAAGATAAAAATGATTTTTCCTTGACGGTTGACATCGCTAAATACCCGGAAATTGCTGAGGTATTTGAACAAATCACAGTGACGCAACTGGAAAAGCCGAGTTACTTTACATACAAGCCAACCTTGCAAAACATCTTCCGGATCCACTTCTCAGAACATGCGCAAATTGATGCATTGATTCGTGAGTTGAGCAAGTTGCCAAATGTGGAATTTGCAGAAAAGGAGCCCATTTATAAGATTGACTTTGTGCCTAACGATCCGTACCATACGGGCAATAACAAGTGGTACCATACGCTTGTGGGTTCTGAATCTGCATGGAACATTTCACAAGGTAGTTCTACGGTGAAAATTGCCATTATCGACAATGCGGTTTTCTGCGGTCACCAAGACTTAACGACATACGCGCAGTACGATGTGGCAGATAATGACGCGGATGCAACACCACCATTGGTTTCCTCGGCTGACTTCGGATGGTCACATGGTACACACTGTGCTGGACTTGCGACAGCGGACATCAACAACGGAAAGGGAATTGCCTCGCTTGGAGCTAATGTGCAATTGATTGGTGTGAAAGCTACTCCTAACAGCGCAGCGACTTCTGGTAGCGTTTATTATTCCTATCAAGGTGTGCAATGGGCGTGTGAAAATGGAGCAAATGTGGTGAGTATGTCATTCGGCGGCCCTTCAGCCTCAACCAGTTTTCAAACACTAATCAATGCGTATCCAACGGTAGTTTTCTTAGCAGCAGCTGGAAACGATGCGGTGACAACTTTGATGTACCCTGGCGCCTATACGAATGTAATCTGTGTGGGTTCGGTAAACTCAAATGATGCACGTTCTAACTTCTCAAATTACAATGGTACAACACCTTACGTTGATATCGCTTCTCCTGGTGGATATTCGTTTGGTGGGCTCTTCAGTACAGTCTATACCTCAAATGGAAATGGCTATGCTCAGATGGGAGGTACTTCCATGGCTACACCTTTCGCTGCAGGATTGGTTGGATTAATGTTGAGTATAAATCCAACGTTAACGCCAGCTGCAGTGCTTAGCTGTTTAACATCTACAGGAGTGAATATCAATCAGGGAATCGGCCCACGAATCAATGCACCTGCTGCGTTACAATGTGTTCAGGCAACATTGACTGGTGATCCGTTGCCTTTCTTCTCGGGCACACCAACGATGATTATTGAAGGTGATGCGGTAACATACACGAATCTATCCGCAGATGGTGGTTCACCAATCACAAACTATACATGGAGCTTCCCTGGAGGAACACCTTCATCATTTGTAGGTGCAACACCTCCTGCAATTACCTACGCAACGGCGGGTGTATACAGTGTTAGTTTGACCGCAACAAATAGTCAAAGTACCCAGACTTACACACGCACGAATTACATCAACGTGAGTATTCCTCCTTACGGAGAATGGTTGGTGCAAAACTCTGGATTTACAACTGCGAGTCGCGGGATTTCTCATATTTCCATTGTTGATCAAAATACGGTTTGGGCTGTCGCCTACGATGGATCTGGGGGAACAGCGAATGTGCAACAATTCACGAAGACAACCAATGGTGGAGCGACATGGACGCCTGGAAATATCAATATCAATAATGCTGCACTTGGAATCGGAATGATTCACGCTCAAAGTGCGACAAAAGCATGGTTGGCAGCCTACCCGAACGCAGCTGGACAAACAGGTGGAATCTGGATTACAACAAATGGAGGAACAACATGGACGCGCCAAAATACAGCAACGTTCAGTAACGCAGCATCTTTCACGAATACGGTTCACTTCTGGGATGACCTTGAAGGTGTTTGTATGGGAGATCCAATAAATAACGAATTTGAAATTTACCGGACAACAAATGGTGGGACAACATGGACAGCTGTGACCGGTGCGAATATCCCCAATCCACAAGCAAATGAATTTGGATATACCCGTCAAATGGAAGTGGTAGGAAATAGCGTTTGGTTTACAACGAGCAAAGGACGAATCTACCATTCCACGAATAAAGGCGCTACGTGGGCAGTATATACTTCGCCAATTACAGACTTTGGTGGAGCAGTTGTAGCAGGAAGTTCTGCGAATCTCTCGTTTTCCTCATTGACCAATGGAATTATCATCAATCAAGCAGGAAGTGTGTGGAGAACAACAAATAGCGGTTCAACATGGACGGCGTTAACGACAACAGGACCTGTTTATACGGACGGATTATGTTTCATTGAAGGGACATCAACAATATTCTCAACTGGTGCGGCGACAGGAGCCGCTGGTTCTTCATACTCCACTGACAATGGAACAACGTGGAACTTAATCGATACAGAACAGCACTTATACGTCGATTTCATCAATACATCTGTAGGTTGGTCAGGCTGGTTCAACACGAGCGCTACTGCCGATGGAATGTGGAAATGGAATGATTTGACCTCCGCTTTGAGCTGTGATTTTGCAGCGAGTATTTCGACGATATGCACCAATACTTCTGTTACCATGTCAGATTTAACAACTGGTGCAGTGCCAACATCATGGTTCTGGCAGTTCCCGGGAGGAACACCAGCAACATCAACGGTTCAAAATCCAACAGTCACCTACACAACACCTGGGGTATATGATGTAAGCTTGACAGTAAGTGACGGTTTGTCGCAAACAACGATGAATAAACCGGCGTATATATCTGTTGTTGGACCAACACCAACACCTTCAGTAATTACAGGTCCAACAGCGATTTGTGCGAATACAACGAACACCTATTCAGTAGCCGTTGTGCCAGATGTTACCTACAATTGGACAATTCCCGCAACATGGACAGGAATGAGTACATCAAGTATCATCGACATTACTTCAGACATTACCTCAGGAACAATTTCTGTGACAGCAGAGAATGTATGTGGCAATAGCGCACCAAGTACCTTGGCGATTACCGTTAATCCAGGCGCTCCTGCAGCAGCATTTACAAATAGTGTAGCCGGAGGAAATGCAAACTTCACGAGCACTTCGACAAATGCAACATCTTGGTCATGGACATTTGGAGATGGAGTTGGTACTTCAACAGTAGAAAACCCAACGTATTCCTATTTGTCTAACGGAACATACACCGTTACCTTGATTGCTACGAATGGCTGTGGATCAGATACAATTACACAAAGTGTGACAATCACGGGCGTTGGCTTGAGTGAAAATGCTCCAGAATGGATTCGTGTGTATCCTGTACCTGCAGAAAATTCAGTGTTCGTGGCTTTATCACAAGTAATGGACAACGCAGAATTTGCCATTTACGATGTGACTGGAAAAGTGATTCGTCGCGGAACATTGACAGGCAACACGACAGAAATTTCTATCGATGCATTGGCGTCAGGAATGTATGAATTGCGCATTGCAAATCAATACACCTACCGCATTGTGAAGAAATAAAACAGATAATGACTATTGATAAAGGCGCGGTGTGAACCGCGCCTTTTTTGTTTGATTCACCCACGGTTTTTAATTCAGTTTGAAGGTCTTCAACCCATGTTGTGATTAACCATGTTATAAATTGTTCATTACAAGCATAGAACCCGAACCGCTAACGCAGTTCTCGGTTTTTCATTCATCACCGCTTGTCAAAACGCGCTGTAAAATGAAAAACCCCGACTTTAAAAAAGTCGGGGTTCCTTTTGTGATCCCGAAAGGATTCGAACCTTTGACCTTCGCCTTAGAAGGGCGTTGCTCTATCCAGCTGAGCTACGGGACCAGAGAAAGCGAAGCTTTCGAAGACCGAGACTCCGTCTGAAAAGACGGTGAAGTCGAGGCAATCTTTGCTTACTACTTTCAGTTTAAAAAATGTCAAAAAAAAAGGGGGATGATCGCTCATCCCCCACGTCGGGGCGGCAGGATTCGAACCTGCGACCTCCTGGTCCCAAACCAGGCGCGATGACCGGACTACGCTACGCCCCGAGCAAATCATCTTTTTATTTCATTTAACCCATCGAATCGTATTTCGAAAGGCGAGTGCAAAAGTAAGCATATTCTCGACTTTTACAAATAATCTTTATTGAACATTTTTTCAAACATTCAATTTTGCGGTGGGAGCGGGATTATCTCAACCTCCTAATGTCGGTTTTCGATAGTCTCCGCTGCGCTCCGGCACGAACCCTACGGGTAATCTCATCCCGCAGTTTTTAGCACTACCAATAATTCTTGCGGTGGGAGCGGGATTCGAACCCGCGGTACAGTTACCCGTACGTCAGTTTAGCAAACTGGTGGTTTCAGCCACTCACCCATCCCACCTAAGTGTTCAATGAACTAGGGGGCAAAAATAGTAAAACCCTTGATAATTCAAAGTGAAATTTGCGAATAATTGCGAAAAGGTTCATCAAATGAACCACATCATGGCCATTTTCAAGAGTTGAAGCCCAGCAAGTAGTACCCAAAGCAAATGAAGTGGCGCCTGTGGCTTCCAAATGATGGAAACAATTGCCATTCCACTCAAAGCAATGGTTTCAAGAACAGGATCGTAAGGAATACTGCCGAAAATCAATAAACAAGGGAAAAGAATTGTCCAACTGCGTTTAATATCTTCCTTGATCAATGTGCGTAAACTAAATGACATCCAGATGAGCGTACCAATCAAATTACTTAACTTAAAGACGTCAAGCCAGATTCCGTGATACAAAAGCTCCCAGGTATCGTGGTCTAAAAAGAAAGACCAAAAGAAAGTGGATGCCAACAGTCCAAAAATGGCGGACAAAACGACTGTTATAAGATGTAATCGATGGTCGCTAAAATGCCACCACATAAATTGGCTACTCACAATCAAGAATGCAACCTCATTCAATGGGAAGGGGTAGATGAAGGTGCCAAATTCAAGGAAGATTAGGAAAGAGAACCCAATCAATGTTAGTAAAGACAAAAGAACGGAACGTTCCTCGCGAATCATTTTTTCTTAGCTAAAGCTTCTTCGATGTAATCGAATGTGGACAAGATTTCAGGCTTACCATTTACAACGGCAATGTCATGTTCAAAGTGTGCACTAGGCATACCGTCTGCAGTAACAATAGTCCAATTGTCATCCAACTGCACTACTTTTTCAGTACCCATGTTGATCATCGGCTCAATGGCAATCGTCAATCCATCCTGAATCTTCTTTCCACGGCCACGACGTCCATAGTTGGGCACCTGTGGGTCTTCATGCAATGTTTTTCCTAAGCCATGACCTACCAAGTCGCGAACGACACCATAACCATGTTTCTCAGCATGCTGTTGTATCGCCCAACCAATATCCTCAATACGATTTCCTACAACGCACTGCTCAATCCCTAGGTACAAACATTCTTTAGTTACCTGAAGCAATTTTCTTGTTTCTGGCTTAACATTACCCACCTCAAAGGTATAGGCATGATCGCCATAGTAGCCTTTGTAAACGGAACCGCAATCAACAGAAACGACATCTCCATCTTCAAACGGACGATCTGTTGGAAGACCATGAACGACTTGTTCATTGACAGAGATCAAAAGGGTGCTTGGACATCCGTACAATCCTAAAAATCCTGGAATTGCATTTTGTGAACGGATGTAATCTTCAGCCATCTCATCCAAGAATTTCGGAGTTACACCAATGGCAATGTGTTCAGCCACTTTTCCAAGTGTTCGACTCACTACCAACGCTGCTTCACGCATGATGGCAATCTCTTCAGCTGTTTTATAAATGATCATATTCCGATTGAAAATCCCCACAATGATTTGTTTCATTCATCCGCATTGGGACGAACGGATACACATCAAGAAAGTACTGATTTCACTATGTCTGCTGCTTCTTGAAGCAACACTGCAGAATGAACGTTCAATCCTGATTCATCGATCAAACGCTTCGCTTCCTCAGCATTTGTTCCTTGAAGACGAACAATAATCGGAACAGGGATATTCCCCATGTTTTTGTATGCATCAACCACACCTTGAGCGACACGGTCACAACGCACGATACCTCCAAAGATGTTGATCAATATTGCTTTTACATTTGGATCTTTCAAGATGATGTGGAAGGCTTTCTCAACACGCTCAGCATTGGCTGTTCCTCCAACGTCCAAGAAGTTCGCTGGATTTCCTCCTGATAATTTAATGATGTCCATGGTTGCCATTGCCAAACCAGCTCCGTTTACCATGCATCCAACATTGCCATCCAATTTTACGAAGTTCAACCCAGCAGCATCCGCTTCAACTTCTGTTGGATCTTCTTCTGTAGTATCGCGCATTGCTGCATAATTTGGGTGGCGGAATAATCCGTTTCCATCCAAAGTTACTTTCGCGTCAACGGCAATGATTTTATTGTCAGATGTTTTCAATACTGGATTGATTTCGAACATCGATGCATCAATTCCTTCGTATGCACTGTACAACGAAACAACAAACTTTGTCATTTGCTTGAATGCCTCACCTGAAAGCCCTAGGTTGAACGCGATTTTACGCGCTTGAAATCCTTGGATTCCAACACGTGGGTCAATTACTTCTTTGTAGATTAATTCTGGCGTGTGTTCAGCAACGTGCTCGATGTCCATTCCACCTTCTGTAGAATAAATGATCACATTACGTCCTTTCTCACGGTCCAACAAAACAGACATATAGAACTCAGATGTTTCTGATTCACCAGGATAATAAACATCTTGTGTGATCAACACCTTGTTTACTTTTTTGCCTTTTCCGTTTGTTTGCAACGTTACGAGGTGTCC
>JAJTDQ010000169.1:1883-6760 GCA_021300505.1 Cryomorphaceae bacterium | reverse complement strand
CAAGCAATTGGTGAATCAAATGGCGCATCCACCGAGGCATAAACGTAAATAATCTTGAGGCACCTAGTCGTTTATCTGCTGTTTTCCATTGGCTCATTCTTTTCTATATTTCTTTTCCATTGGTCAAGAAACAGTTTCTTTCATGCCCCGATTTTACAGTGAAGAAATTCAGTTGAATCTACCCATTCAAAAGGGAAAGGAAACAATTACATTTCACACCTTAAAATTTTACATCAGTCAGTTTACTTGTAAAAATGACAATGCGCTTATTCTTCGAATGGAAAAAGTCATCTTGGTGGATTTGGAAGATTCGACAAGTCAAAAAATTGAACTAGCTCCCGCCGAAAATAAGTATTACGACAAACGCACGAAACACATCTCCTTTTTATTGGGTACCGATAGTTTAACAAATGTTTCTGGTATTCTAGAAGGCCCCATGGATCCAATCAACGGCATGTATTGGGCATGGAATAGCGGATACATCAATCTCAAAGCCGAAGGAACCATTCAGGATTCAACGGGAAACACTTCACTTTTTGAGTTTCACATTGGGGGATACATGCCGCCGAATGCAACAGCCCAAGCGCTATCATTCGAACTTGACCTGGAAAAGCAACACCCAATAATCGCTATTCAAATGGATGAATGGATGGAATTTGCCTTCGTAAAAGGAATACATTCACTCATGATTCCGGGAAAAACAGCAGTAGAATTGTCCAATAGAATTCAATCATCTATCCATCTCATCTACGGAAATGATTAAGTGGGTAATGGTCATATTTGTTGCTGTGTCAGCGCTTTTAGTGGCCTTTCGGTTTTCACAGGTTTCAGGCAAGGGTGGTGCGGTTTATCCTAAAAATTGGCCGAAACCAGTGAGCGATCTTTCTGAAAAAGCCATTTCCGAAGAAGGATTTGAACTCGGTCGCACTTTATTTTATGATCCAAATTTATCCCGAGATAGCACCATCTCCTGTGCAACCTGCCACCTGCAATACACGGGATTTGCACATGTGGACCACAATGTAAGTCATGGAATTGATGGACGAAAAGGAACGAGGAATGCCCCTGCGTTAATCAATTTGGCTTGGAAGAAATTATTTCATTGGGATGGTGGGGTGAATCACATTGAAGCACAAGGCGTAAATCCACTGACGCATCCCGCTGAAATGGACAACACCCTGGCCGAAGTCATTCGCCGCCTAATGTTGAATGATAACTACCGTAAACAATTTAACCGGGTGTATGGATCCGATCAAATTACCACGGCCCGAATTATGAATGCCTTAAGTCAATTTACCCGCTCATTAATTTCTGCCAATAGCAAGTATGATCAAGTGATGCGAAAAGAAAAAGGCGTTTCATTCACCGAGCAGGAGCAGAGTGGCTTGCAGCTGTTTCGCCAGTATTGTGCCGCATGTCATCAGGAACCACTGTTTACCTCCAATCAATTTAAGTCAAATGGATTACCCATCAATCCCCAATACAATGACCTTGGTCGCTTTGCAATGACAGGACAGGGGAAAGACTCCTTACAATTTATGATTCCTACCTTGAGAAATGTCGAATTTACCTTTCCGTACATGCATGATGGAAGATTTAGAAAGTTAAAGGATGTCATTCGCCACTATAGTGAAAATATTCCGGAAAATAATTCATACTTGAGCAAAGAAATTAATGGACCTATGCGACTCAGTGACAAGCAACAAAAGGATTTACTGGCCTTCCTATTTACTTTGACCGACAAAGAGTTTTTGTACAATCCACGTTTTTCTTTTCCAAAAAAGTAGTTCCTTGCACAAGATTTTAATCAAATAAGTATCCTAACGCTACAAAACGACAAAATATGACACTGAAAAAAATGTGTTCCGTTCTTGCTCTTGGGTTAAGCTCCATTGCTTTCGGACAAACGAACCCAGCGATAACGGCATGGCTTCAAAATACAACGGGAATTATGGGTAGCCATTACGTCTCAGGAAATTCTACAGTGATTCCTGACAATGTAGAGGCGAATATTCAAACGGTTCAATACTCCACGAATTGGGTATATGTGACCACAAATGGAATTCCCGCGTACCCAACTGGACCATTCTTGGATGGAAATCCAACCTTGGCAACAGATCAAAATGCAATTTTTAAATTCCCCTTGAATCCAACACAGAATACAGGAACTCCAACAGCAACGACAGGAGGAAATATCGGTGTGTTCATCAATGGTGTTGCCTTATTCGACTACCGCGATGGTGTTGCTTGGAACACAACCACAAACACCTTATGTGGAGGTCTGCCTGGCATGTCTCCTTGTCCTGGTGGACCGGGAACAGCACAATCGTGGAATCGCGATGCTGTTCCAGCGGAAAAACTAGGATTCGATTGTTCGAAAGGTCACCCAGCAAATGGAAACTACCACCACCATCAAAATCCAAGTGCTTTCAATCTTGACTTGACCGTAATCTCAACTGTTTGTGATTTATATGCTGCGGATGGACTATACGCAATCAACGCAGCTCAGCATTCACCTTTGATTGGATTTGCCTATGATGGCTTTCCAATTTATGGAGCCTATGGCTATGCCAACGCAGATGGGACAGGAGGAATTGTACGTATCAAATCAGGTTACCAATTGAGAAACATTACCACTAAAACGGTATGGGCTGATGGCACAAATGTAGCTGATGGTCCAGTTGTGAGTGCAACGTATCCATTGGGCTATTTTCGCGAAGATTATGAGTTTATAGCGCATCCTGGTCAAGCGGACTATTTGGATGAACACAACGGTCGTTTTTGCGTGACACCGGAATATCCAAATGGAATCTACTGCTATTTTGCAACAGTAGATGCGAACCACAATTCCGCTTATCCGTATGCGGTTGGACCAACATTTTACGGAAATAAAGTGGCATCCAAAGTCACGTCAATTACGGAGTCAGTTACAACCTACACATCATCAGTAGGGGTTGAAGATTTGAGTGCAACAACCTTCAGTATTTTCCCAAATCCTACAGCGGAGATTTTGGTGATACAATCATCAGGCTTGTTGAATGGAAATGTAAGTGCCGAATTGGTTAACGCAGACCATTTTTCAAGGAAGTACCTTGTGCTATTTCAATGTGGCAACGTTGTACAGTGGGACCTATCTGATCCGCATCAATGAGCCAGGGAAACAACGCACTTATACAGTTGTGATCGATTAAAACGACCCTACACATACCTGAAATACCCTGTTCGCTTGAATGGGGTATTTTTTTTGTCCAAAAAACTATTAGTTGCGAAATTCGCAAGAGCATGATTTTCATCTGCGAAATTCAATTTTTAACTTTCAAGATGAGGGTTTACATTTACCCCGAATTTTTTAAATGCCTATTTATGAGAATATTCTATTTAATTGCTTTGTCGATTGTTTTTGGTTCGTGCACTATTACCAAACGCGTTCACAATCCGGGATGGCATGTAGAATGGAAATCGAATCATTCAAGTGATAAGGATCGAGGGTCTGTTGCTGCAGATCAATCGTTGCTTGTTGGACAAACTCCTAAGGAATCCCTTCCAGAACAACAGCAAGAAGAAGCGTTTGTTACAAGTGAAAATCCCAATATTGTGGGTAACACGATCCTAACAGATGAACAAGATGAACAAGCGTTGATATCGACGAATTCAGAAATTGAATCTCGAAAATCTTCAAAATTTGATGAAGATAAGGGCAGAGCTACATATGAAAATGAAGACCCTGGTGCGAAGAAAGTTCACCCCTTGGCTAAAGCTGCTCTCATCTCTTTGATTTTATCTGTTGTGACCTTTGGACTAGGAATGCTTGTCGCAATCATTTTGGCAAGGTATGCCTTGAAAAAAATAAAAAGTGATCCAGAGCAATGGACTGGTAGGAAAATGGCGTTAACCGTGCTCATCATCTCGAGTGTTCTTTTTATTCCATTGATGCTATTGATAATGTTAATTTCAATCTCCATCAACTACAGCTCTGGAGGTTGGTTGTAAATTGAATAAAGATGTGTAAAATGATCAAGTCAATTGCTGTTATTTTTGCTCTCTTATCTCTCGGCGCATGCACCATTACCAAGCGCGTACATAATTCAGGATGGCATGTGGAGTGGAGATTAAAAAACTTGAAAACCCAAGTTTTCGAAAATGAAAACAACTTGGACGAATCTGCAGTATTTTCATCACAAAAAGTTGAGGAAAATTACGTTAACCCCGAGAAACCGATTTCTCAAACGCTTCTAACAACTAATCAACCCAGAGTATCGAAATTATCAGATGATGAACAAGTAATGCCCTTGGGTCAAACTGATTTCTCAAAAGCGGTGTCATTGCCTTCAAGAGAGTCATCAAAAGAAAAAAGTGTTTCTCAAGAACCACAGGTAGAAGGAGATAAGAGAAATTTGGCCTTAATTTCACTTTACTTTTTGGTTTCAGCAATTGTGTTTCCATCTATTGCACTCATGATTTGTGGGGCCGTGGGAATTGTTTTGGGGACTATAGGTGCGCTATCCATTTTTGCTGCGTTCATCCTGTCTGTCACCGCATTGATAAGAATTTACAAAAACGTAGATCAGCGTTCCAATAAAAAAATAGCATGGATAGTTTCCATCGTGTCTCTTGTTCTTTTGCTACCAGTATTATTTATTCTTTTTATCATGTTTTACTGCTAATGATTGAATACAATTCTCGGGTGGCTATTGGCTGAAGGCAATTATGATGAACGTTGGATCACACTAACTATACTTGTAAGAACTTATTTATGAAGAAAATATTTATCATCATTATTTTGGGTCTTGCAGCATCTTGCACTATGACCAAGCGCGTTCACAATCCAGGATGGCATGTGGAGTGGAGATCGGTTGCTTGGAATACCTATGATTTGG
>JAJTDQ010000169.1:0-1870 GCA_021300505.1 Cryomorphaceae bacterium | reverse complement strand
TGATCCAAGTAGATCAAACAACGGAGAAATCGGAAATTGAAAGCCAAATAATTCTTAAGAATACAACAGATGCTATCGATACTGAAAGAAACGCAGATGAAGATGTGTCTTTTGTGAAAAAAAAACAATCGAATCAAAATGGATCAAGTGCCGAGGAGGTAGATCATCGTGTTTGGCAACCTTTTGCAACAGCTTCAATTGTAGTATTAAGCGCTGCATTTCTTTGTTTTTTCGCCTATTTCTTTGTTTTCCTAGCCCCAATAGCACTTTATTTATCGGCAATGCTCCTAAGCATTCTTGCCTTCATTTTTGCTCTTGTGGCGAGACGTCGAATAAAGGTGAACCCCGAAAAATGGAAAGGTAAGGGCGCTACGTTGGTTGTGATCATTTTGGGATTGGTGTTTCTCATCGGTGGGGCTCTTTCTTTGTTGATCTACCCAAGTTATGGAGATATTTCTGGGGGCTTGTTTTCAATGTTTTCTGGTGGTGAAATTGGATTTTTGTAATTTTTTTAAATAATCTATTTATGACGAAAAATGGTTTTTTATTGCTGATGGTACTTGTTTTCACATCATGTACGATCACGAAGCGAGTTCACAATCCCGGTTACCATATAGAGTGGAAGAATAAATTATCGGTTAAAAACGATGCATCCGCAGACGAAATAAACGCGCAAGAGCACGTTTTGAATGAAAATACCATCAGTCATGACATGAATGGTGAAGCGGATGAAAATCAAGCGCTCCCAATCCAAAATGATGCTCTACCTGTCATTCGAGAGACGGGTGATTATGCAATCCAAGAAAATGACGTATCTATGCTTGACCATGAGAAAACACGCACTCCTGCTCGTTCGTTAAGTCGAGAACATATTCTTAAAAATTGGGAGAACAGCGAAGGCGGTGAAGACAATAGAGCTGTTCATCCATTTATTTTTATTTCTCTCGGTTTGCTTGTTGCTTCAATCATCACATTCATCCTTCTTTTTTCAGGGATCGCTGCAGGTTCAGGGGGGGCAATTGTTTTGTTACTGCTCTTAACTGCATTATTGGGGTTGTTTTCCTTTATTTTTGCTTTAACAGCCCGACGTGAAATCACGAAATCTCCACAAAAGTGGAAGGGTAGATCAGGTGCTTTGGTGCTGTTTGTTCTTGGTGTAGTCTCCTTTGGTGTCGGAATTCTCCTTTGGCTTATTGTCCTGATGATACTTGCCATTTTTAAAGACATCAATTTTGATGGCTTTATGTAACCTTCCCTTTAACTTTGTAATTGTTTATTTCGATGAAATCCTTACCTGTTTTAATTGTACTTTTCCTTTTTGCTTCTTGCACAATAACCAAACGCCTGCACAATCCAGGTTGGCACGTGGAGTGGAAGACTTCGGTGAATAAAAGTCAAGCACAAGATAACAGTTCAAACTCTTCCTCAAGTGTGGATCAACGCATTGAGAATTCTTCTGAAACGACTCCCTCTAATAGTCAAACTATGAATGTCGTGGAGGCCGAACAAGCCAATGAAACATCAACATATGAAGCCCACAGCTCCAAAGATGTCCCAATCGAGGAAAATCAAAGTCTGGAAAGCAAGAATGCAACAGCTGAATCGGCAGATCGAAAACAATTGTCGGTAATGAATCCCATAGAACCACGTGTTGATCCTCTTGGAATTTTATCGATTGTCTCGGGATCAATTGCACTGATTTTTTTACTCAACATATGTTTTTTATTATCAGATAATGGGTGGAACGCCATCTTTGGATTGAGTTATCCGTGGCTATTTTTCATCGTTTTGGTATTTGCTGTTGTTGGGTTAATCCTTGCTCTGAAAGGCATCAAACACATTCGTCAAAATCCAGAACTATACAAAAGAA
>JAJTDQ010000168.1 GCA_021300505.1 Cryomorphaceae bacterium | reverse complement strand
ATTCAGTTCGTCCGTGCCGAGTACTTTATCGCGAGAAACACGTTCTTGAATGCGTTCGATGATTTTAAGCGTTGTTTCTACGCCAACATCTGAGGTGATGAGTATTTCTTCGAGATTATCGAGAACCTCATCATCAACTTTTGATTTTCCGACAATAGAACGAGCAATTCGTGACAAAAAACTCTGTTTTGTCTTTTCCAGCCCTTTGTCTAGGGTCTCCTTCTTCTCTTTTGAGAACAATCCAAAAAACGCCATGCGGTTATATCATAAAAAAAGCTTCCTTCAAAATGAGAGGAAGCTTAAAGTTATACAAAAGAAGGGAAAAATACTAGCTCTTTGTGAACCACTCTTTTACCTTGTCGTTGTGTACGATTTCTTCTTTGAACGTGTAAGAATTCGTCTTCTCAGACTTCACCATCTTGATCACTTTCGTATGCTCTTTACCTCCACCTTTCTGGAGTGATGCCACTACTTTCTTTGCCATGACTCAATATTATTTAATCTCTTTATGAACTGTGTAACGCTTCAAGATCGGGTTGAACTTCTTAATTTCCATACGATCTGGAGTATTCTTACGATTTTTCGTCGTGATATAACGTGATGTACCCGCCATACCTGAATCCTTGTGCTCTGTGCACTCGAGGATTACTTGAATTCTATTGCCTTTTGCTTTCTTAGCCATTTTGCTCTTTTTAAAAATCTACCGTTTCCCAACGGGTAGAACATGGATTATTTCAAAAAACCTTTTTCACGTGCTTCTTTAATGCACGCTGAAATTCCTTTTTTGTTGATAGTTCTCAAAGCTGAAGTCGAGATCTTCAATGTGATTGTGCGATCTTCTTCTGGAAGGTAGAACTTCTTAGAGATCAAATTCGGTAAGAATTTTCTTTTGGTTTTGCGGTTTGAGTGAGAAACATTGTTTCCAACCATTACCGATTTACCTGTGATCTGACAAACTCGTGACATGTTTTCTTAGTGTTATCCTTATTCTAAAATGGGGTGCAAAGTAAATACTTTTTTGGAAAACGAACAAGTATTAACTACTTTTTTTCGTGATGAATTTCCAAAATTTCACAACGAAGCAAATTTAGCGTCGTCAATACGGTCATTTTTATGTTGCGTTCCCTATCGTCACCGAACCTGAAATGTTGCACAAAAGTCCTTGATGGACCTGCAATTGCCACCCATACTGTTCCAACTGGGATCTCATCCGTACCTCCATCCGGACCAGCTACACCAGTTGTTGAAACACAAAAATCCACATTCAATTTTTTTCGTCCATGCTCAGCCATTTGACGTGCAATTTCCTCTGAGACGAGTCCATTCACTTCAATCGCTTCCGCATCCACATCAACTAGGGAAATTTTCACTTCAGGGTCATATGCAACAATACTTCCTTTGAAATATTCCGACGCTCCGGGTTGACTAACAATATCCTGCGCGATAGCACCACCTGTTAGGCTCTCGATGGTACCGATAGAGACATTTTTATCCCTACACGTGATCCCAACAACTTCAGACAGGGTTTGAGCCTCTACTCCATAGACGTAATGAGGCAATTCCCTCCTGATTTCCTCAAAAAAGACATCAATCTCTGGCTTATCCTCTACACCATTTGGTGATGTAATGCGCAATTTCACCATTCCTGGTGAAGGTAAATAGGCCAAACCGAAACCACGTCCACGGACTCGATTTTCCCAATCAGCAATTCGTTCAGCTAAAAAAGATTCTCCCAAGCCTTGCGTCAGAATGGTTTGGTGATAAATGGACTTCAGCGCATACCTTTCTCTGAGTCGAGGCATCACTTGCTCCATCACAATCCCTTTCATTTCATAAGGAACACCTGGCAAGCTGATGACAATGCTCCCTTGACGATCGAACCACATTCCAGCTGCTGTGCCGTAATCATTGGTTAAAATCGTGCATCCTATGGGCAACTCCGCTTGACGAATGTTTGACTCCAACATCGGACGATTTCTTTTGGAGAAGAAGTCTTCAATTTTTTGAAGTGTTGGAACATGGATTTCTAAGGTCGTATCGAACAATTCACACAAGGTATGCTTCGTGATATCATCTTTTGTAGGACCTAGGCCTCCTGTAATGAGCACTAACTCGCAATTCGACATCGCCTCAGTAATTGTGCGCTTGATCTCTTCTTTGTCATCCGAAATAGCGATTACGCGGTGCACGGAAATTCCGTTGGCACTAAAAAGTTGCCCTAGCCATGAGGCATTGGTGTTAATCGTTTGCCCGATGAGTAATTCATCGCCTATGGATATCAGTTCAGCCTTCATTTCGATACTTTTTTAAATTTCGCGATAGATTCAATATGTCCTGTATGCGGAAATTGATCCACGAATGAGAGTTTCTGTAGTTCGTACCCTGCGGAGCGGAGCGTATCGGCATCGCGTGCTTGAGTCGAGGGATTACAGGAGATATATACAATATTCTCAGCGCCGAGATCAATTGTTTTCTGTAAGGTCTTTGGCGCTATCCCTGCTCGCGGTGGGTCTAAAATCACCGTTGCAATTTTGCCTAAATACTCAGGGTGTTCCTTCAAGAATTTACCCACGTCTGCTGCAAAAAACTTGACCTTTTCGATGTTGTTTCTCTGTGCATTTCGCACCGCATCCTCAATGGCTTCTGCTACAATATCTACTCCAATCACCTCTACATCTGGACGTTGAGAGGATAAGATCTGACCAATTGTCCCGGTTCCGCAAAACAAATCCATGACAGCAGATCCTTCTGGAACAGGCTCCTCAAACACATAGGAAAGTGCTTTTGAATACAACTTCTCGGCACTTTTCGGATTCGTTTGAAAGAAGCTTTCCATGGATATCTCAAAGGAAAGCCCGAGCAATTTCTCAATTACAACAGGCTTACCATAAACCAGTCGCCATTGACCATTTTCAATTTTTGCGCGATCGGCAACATTGTCATTGATCGTATGCTGAAATCCTGCCAGACGCTGTCCTAATTTCCCCAACAGGAATTCTGAAAAGGCATTGACGTCAAACTGTTCAATACCAACAGAAGAGGTCACTAAATTGATCAACATGCCAAGCTGGAAGTCCTGTAGCCTTTAAATAGCCTCTTATTTCATGAAGCTGGGTCTCCCATTGTTCATCAAACAAACCACTTGCGCGATTCAAATTCTCTACTTTCCACCACGTACCGCGGCGTTTAAAGCCTAGCGCAAACGAATCATCCAATTCTTCACCAGTGAAAATGTCGTGCTCAATGGTTGAAAAGCTGTACTCCATTTTATTACGGTAAAAAAAATGAACGGGAGATGAAATAAACTCATCAAATTTCTCAGCTATATGAGGCATTCCTCCGATTCTAGCGAAGACATCCAAAGTCGATTCCTTCTTCTCTTTCTCCTGCAAATCAACTGGAACAAAAATGTAAGGCCCACCTGAAATCTCTTGATACGGCAGCGTTTGCTCATCAGAAGACCTACGGATGACATCGATCAATTTCCCCTCTGCATGACGCTTTCTTTTGACATCAATTTTAGCCAAAACGCGCTGACCGGGGAATGCATTATCAACAAACACAACATAACTCCCTTCTTCGGTTTGAATTCGGGAAATTCCCCTTCCACCAAAGGCGTAGCCACTGATTTCTAGTTCGACAATCTCTCCTTTTTGGAACATGTTTTTAATTTAAGTATGGACAATAGACAAAGGACAATAGACACTTCTTTGATCTTTGTGCTTCGAAGGACAAAGGATTTTTAGATTTTAAGACTTGGACTTAGGTACACAAGCAGACTCGAAGCCACAAAAGACTGAATCGTTCTTCGTAATTCATAATTCGTAACTCGCTATTCTTAACTCATTATATCATCCCTCTAATGATTCCTTTATCAGAGGATTCAACGAAGTCGATGATCATTTGTCGTAGCGGGGAGTCTTGCATTTGTTCACGCACTGCTTCTAGTCCTTTTGAAATATTGTTGTTTTGGACATAAAGTATTCGGTAAATATCTTCGATTTCACGCACTTGCGCATCCGTATAGCCTCTTCTTCTCAATCCAACAGAATTCACGCCAGCAAAAGTCAATGGCTCACGAGCAGCCTTAATAAAAGGTGGAACATCCTTTCGAATCAAAGAAGCCCCACCAATAAAGGCATGAGCACCAATATGGGCAAATTGTTGAGCAGCAACCTTTCCTTCGAGTATTGCAAAATCGTCAATTTGAACATGTCCAGAAAGTCCCGTATAGCTTGCAAGAATGACATTGTTTCCAATTTGACAGTCGTGAGCGACGTGCACATAGGTCATTAGCAAGCAATTGTCACCTATACTTGTTTTCCACTTATCCTTCGTACCGCGATGAATTGTAACACACTCACGAATTCGCGTATTGTTGCCAATTTCTACGGTTGTATATTCACCTTCAAACTTTAAATCTTGAGGTATAACTCCAATGACTGCTCCGGGAAAGATTTCACAATCCGTTCCAATGCGCGTTCCTGGATACAAGGTCACATTCGGGTGAATCTTTGTCCGATCGCCAATGACAACATCCTCGTAAATGGTCGAAAAAGGTTCAATACTTACCCCTTCACCAATGGTAGCCTCTGCCGATACATATGCAAGTTTACTTATCATTCTGCCACTTTATCCTTAATGACTTGAGCAAGCATTTCTGCTTCCATCACCATTTTCCCATTGACATAGGCTTTACCACCCATCTCAACAAGTCCACGTCGAATTGGTGAAAGTAGGTTTAATTCGAACACGATTGTATCGCCCGGCAATACTTTCTGTTTAAACTTTACCTTATCTATTTTCATGAAATACGTAGAGTAAAGATGTGGTTCATCGACTTTACTCAAGGCAAAGATCCCCCCTACTTGAGCCATCGCTTCAATTTGCAGTACTCCTGGGAAAACTGGGTTTCCAGGGAAATGTCCGGTAAAGATGGGTTCATTCATGGTAATATTCTTCACTCCGATGATTGACTCTTCATGAATCTCCATGATTTTATCGACCATCAAGAACGGGAAACGATGTGGCAACATTCGCTCAATATCGTTGATGTTATAGAGTGGATCTTTCGTTAAATCGAAGAA
>JAJTDQ010000167.1 GCA_021300505.1 Cryomorphaceae bacterium | reverse complement strand
GCAAAGAATGAAAACAGCAGGATCATTGCTGTCAATAATAATTTTCCTTTGTTCGAATAATCATTCATGTCTGAATCTTTAATTGTTAGCAAAAATAAATATTATCAGTAGAATTGTACGTCGTCAAGTTCATTAGGACAAGTGTTAAACAAACCTAACAATTTAAATACAATAATCCAATCAACTCAATTATTGGTCCAGTAGTTCATGGGTTTTAAGGCAGTGCCACTATCAGTGTGTTTTAGGCCTGTGGATTTGAATAGACTCATGCCAGAAGCGTTTTACACTACCATGTTGATCTTGACCAATAATCTGTTTGGGGTCATTTTTGGCTACAAAAGCACCCACTTGTTTCACGAAAATGTACTTTCCCAGTTCATAAAGCGGTTTTAATGTATCATATATCCACCTTTCTCTGCACTCTCGATACTTGTGCTTTCCATAGTCATTACCAGACTCTCCTCCGATGATGATCCATTCAAATTTGTCGATTGGCCTATTGCCGTCTAACACTTTCATGAAGTCGACTGTCTCTAAGAGTGGTTCTGCAGACACAAAGCGAAGTTTTGCGGGGATTTCTCCCATTGTTTCAAGTCTGTGTAAGGATTTATTGTCTTCTACTGAAACCCCCAACCAAACATTGGGATAGCCGTTACCCCAGTCTGGGGGTAAACAATCCTTGATTCTCTCTGGACGCTTGGTCAAAATCAACCAAGTATGTTGTGGTGTCAACGATATGATTTCCCATGCCTCAGGCCTCCATTCGTCTGCTTCTTCGATAAAAAAGTCACTCATAGAACATGTAAAGATCAATTTTTGACCTTCCCACTTTAGTGGCTTTCTAAATCCATCAAATTTCACCACAACATTGGGATCGATTTTTTTCCCGTCTTGGATGCGATGCATATAGCAAAACTTGCATCCTGCTGAAACTTTGTGACACCCTTCCCAAAAATTGTGGGTGCTATCAGTCCATCCTATTTTTGATTTGATCATAATTTACAAATTAGAATGTGAATCAAATCCATCATGAGGTAATTCGTACCACCCTTCGACAATTTCATTAAGCTTCCCTTGTTGAATTGCGAGTGTTATCTGACTTAATCGCTTCATGTAGGTTTCATAACCAGATTTCTGCAGAATTCTATTAATCGCGTCGTTATCATATTCCGTATGCCTCTGCAGTTCATTTAGCCACTCAAACTGCGGCAGCGTATCAATGACATTTTCATAAACATCATCATCTGACTCTTCAAATATAGGGTTCCGCAATATTGCAATTTGTGCAACATTCGTATCCTCCACTGGCTCCTTTTCGATTGAATCGACAGTACGAGTCAAGTCATCTATGGACTCAGTGGATTCTTGATCATTTGACCTGTTTTCAGCCTTGATTTCTTGGTCGTCATCTTCATATTGCAAATATTGCAATATTGCAGGGGTGTTTTTTTCGTAAATCCCGTGTGATGCCTTCCTAAGTTTGTTGTTTGAAATGAGCTCCTTCAAGTACAAGTCCATTGTGCGAACTTTAACTTCCATATCACTTGCTACAATTTGTGCCTCTTTTCTAGTAAAACGAGTTGGTAACTGGCTGTAGAACTTGACTAAGGGCAAATTTGTCTCTGCTGATGTCATAAATGTATATACGCTGTGTTTAAGAAGCGTAGAACAAACAGAAAGTGCTACAGCAAAATCCTCATTACTACACTCTAAATGACGATTCAATGAAGCGTGATTTCTCATGGCTCCAAGAAGTGAACATATTCTGTAACAAATAACACCCATACGTTTTACTACGCTTGAGAAATTGGTATCAATTTCAGAGCTCAGAATTCCATCAAGGCTGCCAAAGAACTTGTTGAACATTTCGATTTGATCGCCTGTAAGCCTGAACTGAATGTTAAGACCCGTGCTCAAAGATTCATTGAGATTGCCGACTATCGTCGACAATTCACCATAGCCTTCCAAGTAGTTTTTGTTGTTTTCGTTTTGTTTGATATCCATCCAACCAATTTTCTGGGTTTGGTAGATACAAAAACGTGAATACAGGCCATTAGTGATCGATTTGACCAATCCTGAAAGGTGCTCTGGGTTCCCCGTTAGTAGAACCGACAATCTTGGCTCTGGAATGGAAATCATCGACTTTAGTGACTTTCTAGCTAACTCTAAAGGTTCATTTTCGAAAGTCTTTAACAACATACTAGTAAGATTGGCACCCCAATCTTGCTTGAAGGTATTGAGAATTGTTTGTGCTTCAGAATCGAAAATCAATCCAAAGCCATCGTTTTTTTCTACTAAATCGACTAGTGCAGCGGAGCTAATATCGGAAGGTAGAATGATGTGTTTTTGATTGGGTTCGGTTAATGATACTTCTAAGTGGTCATAATTATTATTATTTGAAGAAGATTCACTTTCAATGTTAATTTCTTCTGATTTTTTCACATCTAAGGAGTCGATACTTTTTTGATTTTCCTTTTCTTTCCTATCATGCAATGCTTTTAGGTGCTTTGCTTTGTCTACTAGGTATTGTCGCTTTAGTCGGATTTGAACTTTATCCAGAATTACTCTAGAATGTAATGTAATTCCTTTGTTACTGGCTGGTGGACCAACGATGACTTGAAATAAATTGCAATGGTACTCTTTCTTTCTGAAAGGAATTCTGATGTTATGTAAACCTGCCGCGACTGTTGTAAGGGAACTTAAAAGTGCGATACTTTTTTCTTCATTGGAATCGTACTGTTCGATTGCTCCTTTGAGTGGGTCTGGTAGCATTTTGAATACATAAGGTGGAATTGTTGGAGGGAAATAGTTAGGGTCTTGAAAAATACCCCCTTGCAACATTGCAATATCTGCAATATCGTTCTCGACTAGAAGATTTAACCGCTGTTTATCCATGGTTGAACTCCTTCCCCAAGTTAGAAGTGAAAGTATCAATCATAGATTGACCGTTAACCGACCGCAACACTGAAGCACTTGCAGCCTCAAATGATTCTGCAGTCGATTGAGGATCGTAATCCCAAATGATTGATTCCAGTGCTTGTTGATTTTTTAGAACCTGTTTACCAGAGCGTTCTACTTGCTCTGCACTACCTTTCCTTTTCTTGTAGGGTAGTGAATTGTTGATTTTTTTTTCCATAGCGGACCACAAAATTCATGTGGCCCAATTTGCAATCTTACACCCTTTTCTAGGGGTAATTGATTCTAACTATATGGTTTAAAATAATTTATGAAGCTCATCGTCCATGATTCTGCGCCATGCTGTCTGAGTATGCTTCCAAGAACTCTCCAAATCCACATGCTGCCAATCAGCAAAACCGAATCTGTAGATTAAATCCTTCAGATTTGACATATCTAATTCTTGGCTTGATTCGTTGAATGCCCCAAGTTCTTTAAAGCTATATAGTATCATTAATATTTCTCGGTATGACCATTTCCAGTGAATATACCTCACATTCTCAAATACAAATGGGTAGTCGACTAATTCGTGTTCAAATCTGTTTTTGAATTCAATCCTTACAGTGTCGATTATCAAAGCTATTCGCGTTGTTTCTGATTTCTTTTTACCTGAGTCTAGGGCTGCTAATTCACGAGTGATGAAATTAATGATCCACTCGATGAATTTCACTTTGTAATCTTGATGTCTATAGGATTTGATATGCAGCGCTGTGCTCCTACAAAGTGAATCTATTTGACGAGTAACGTCCTCTGCTTTGTACCCTCGTTTATTTAGTTGATTTTCTTCTATCCAAAGGATGAATTGATTCAGTTGAGATTTTATTGCCGTAAATTTTGCTGCATATTCTTGAGTCATGCTCAAAAGTAGCAAAACAACCATCGATCTGCGAGTATGTGATTGAGCGATTGATTCTCATGGTCTGAAGTTTGGAGTCGGAAACCCCCAAAAGCTCTTTTACTTGTTTAGAACGAATCCAACGAACATTATTGGAGTCAGTAATGGTGACGGCAGATTTCACTTCGTCTACAACTTTTTGGAGCTGTCTTTCCAAGTCTTCAGCGGTTATGACCAATATTGACATATTTCAAAGTTAATGCAAGGAATTAGATTGTTTTACCCAACTTGTCAAGGTTGTAATTGGCTATTAGTCAAATGTTCCGCTCTTTTTAATCGGTATACGATTCTCAATCTTCAGCTTCAATGCACCCATATCGTCTGAAATCTTGTTGTCGAGCACTTTGGAGTAGATTTGGGTTGTAGAAATGGAGCTATGGCCTAACATTTTACTAACTGTCTCCATGGGAACCCCATTCCCTAGAGTTATAGTGGTGGCGAATGTATGTCTGGCCAAGTGAGTTGTCAAATTCTTACGAATACCGCAAATGTCAGCTATCTCTTTTAGGTAGGCATTCATTTTTTGGTTGGTAAGCACTGGCAATAGTTTGTTGTCGGCAACACACTTGGGATGGTATACGTACTTTTTGATTATTTCCATTGCCCTTGGAAGAATTGGCAACCTAGTGCGGCTATCTGTTTTCTTACGATGGGTTTCAATCCATGATTGCCCATCAATCCCTCTTACTATGTTGTCTCGACTAAGTTCAAATACATCCGCATACGCTAATCCAGTATAACAGCAGAATACAAACACATCCCTTACATTCGCTATACGTTCAATAGCAAAGTTGTGATTAAACAAGTGATCCACTTCCTCCATGTTAAGCGCATGCCGTTCTACTTCCTGTAGTCGGAACTGGTAATTTACAAAGGGGTCCTTGACCATCCATTCATTTCTAATCGCTGTAAGGATTATTGATTTGAAGTTCTGGATATATTTGGTGGCGGTATTGTTGTTATTGTGCCTTGTGATTCGGAGGTAGTGGTCAAACTCTGTTACAAAGCGATGGTTGATTTCACTCAAAGCGATATCGTTCACATTTTTGGAATGCTTCAGGTAGTCAAATACGTGCTTCTCGGTGGTTTCATACCTTTTGATTGTACCTAGTCTGAACTGTACGTCTTGAAGACTGCGCTTATTATTCATGTAATAGTCAAACAACCCTTTAAGTGT
Organism: Cryomorphaceae bacterium; assembly: GCA_021300505.1. Lineage (GTDB taxonomy): Bacteria > Bacteroidota > Bacteroidia > Flavobacteriales_D > Crocinitomicaceae > M0103. The sequence continues at coordinate 66 of JAJTDQ010000167.1, read as the reverse complement.
TATGGAATTGTTGTTGACCCCTAATAGTTCGTTTTTGATCGCAGTAGGGGTTACTAAATTGTCGGC
>JAJTDQ010000047.1 GCA_021300505.1 Cryomorphaceae bacterium | reverse complement strand
AGTAAGTGTACCTGTACCACCAGGACAGACAACGATATCGGCACCGCCATTGACTATAGGTAGAGCATTCACGGTGATGACCATTTGATCGCTCGACGCTGGACATAGTCCATTGGGATCGTTGGTGGTTAAGGTTAAAGTAATCGTTCCAGAAGCTGCTCCCGGATCGAAATTCGTTGATAGACTTGTTGGATCTACAATAGAACCGGCGGTTGAGGTCCATGTGCTTGAAGTTGCAGTTGCACCGATAGCACCAGAAAGTGTCGCGAATTGTCCCACACAAACAGAGATGTCAGCTCCAGCATTCACAGTTGGTGCAGCATTTACATTCACTGTAGCCACAGCCGTAACAGTGCACCCTAATGAGGTGTAACTCACCACATATGTTGTTGTTGAAATCGGACTTACCGTAATGTATCTGCACAATCTATCGAAGAGGAGGCAATCACGTAGTAAGTCCCTGAGCACAATCCTGTTGCTGTTGCACCTGTTTGACCAATAGCTTGAAAGGTTGCGTTGTACCAAGCGTAAGTATATCCTGGGATTGAACCTGAGGCTGTTGCTGTTGCTGTTCCTGAGCAGTTGCAGTTGTCGTTGGTCGATGTCGCGGAAACTGAAATAGGTGTAATCGGCTGACAGCCGTTGTTGAACTGAGCAATGTAGGCTGCATTTGCGGCATTGTTGGGTGCCCCAGGAGTTTGCATGTTTGAACCACAGGTAAAAGCATCGATCGCCACTTCGTTGTCCGCACATCCTTCCGACCAGTTGGCCTGTTGGAATGGATCACCACCGTTGAAGTACCATACATCATCCGCACCACTTCCTGCGAAGTAAATCATGTTGTTGAGATTGTCAGCGCCATTGCAAAGTGAAAACACTTCACAGCCAGACAAATCCACAAGACGAACACAATCCCCTGCATTGGCAAGCACCGTACTTGCCCAGTTTCCGCCTGCCGTCCATCCAATTGCTGGATACGAACAAGCCATTGCTCCTGGTGTTGTAGTATTCGTCTCAAAAAGTGATGTATTGCTAATAGGAGCAACAATGGCGCAGTTGCCATCAGTCATGGATAAGTCTTGAGGAGGCAAACTCGTATTCGGGTCGCCGTTGTTGTATATAAGAATGATCGTTCCTAAAGGCACACACTGCCACATTGGGTCGTACGAGAAACGTACAGCACCCGGTGCGATACCACTTGTTCCATGATAACCGCTGTTGTCGTCAATGATCCACCCACGAATATCTATACACGGTGGTGCAGTGATTCCACAATCGTAAAATGCCGTCTGACTGACAACAACAAGCTCAACGTATTCTTGATTTCCCGCAGGTCCATTCGACACTTCATTCACAATCAATGTTTGCGAAAACGCTATGTTTTTCGCAGCCATCACGATGAACAATGCCGCGCAAAAGGCGACCATCCATAATGCACCAAAAACTGTTTTCCCTAAAGTCCTATTTCCTATCACCTGATCTAACTACTATTCGGGTGCAAATGTACGACGTGTTTTACAAGTTTTGGTTATGAATGGGTTAAGAATATTTGGGAAATAAAATTGTATACTTATTCTGGTTTTTTAATTTGTCCGGTTATTTCTATCAGAGTATTTATTATATTTTTGTCATATTGTTTTTAAATTTTTAGTGTTATAACTATGGATCTATCTAATTTTTCTCTGTTTCCGTATGAAAAGATAAATCGTGAAACGATTGAACCTGCAATTGAAAAATTCAAGGAAATACTAGGGGAATATGGTATAGAAGTCAAATCTGAGTCTTTAATTTACTTTCCACACGGGCTTGAAAATCTTGAAACTAATCGTGAAAGATTTAGTAAAATATTAAATGGGATGCTTCTAAATTCTGATTTTAATGGAAAGATAACAAACATCCCCAAAGGGAATTGGTTGTCTGTGTCGAACGATTTTTTCGATGTGCTGATTCATCTCCACGAAGGAAGTACTTATTTTCATATTATATACAGCATGGCTTGGGGTGAGTTTCTAGGTAACACCCCAAAATTACTTTTTGAGAAAAAGAGAGAATATAGGAACCCAATCCAATTTGGCTATGTTACGGTAACCATTCCAACCTTCGAATGCAGTGCTAACAAAATTTCAGCACAATTGAATCATTTTTTTATTGAGTATTTGAAATTTTATAAATTAAATACCACTAGTTAGGCATTAAACGAAATCGTAAATATTGATAATTCAAGGGGTATTCATGCTCCTTTTTTTGCCCACTAGGTCTTCCCGAAAATCGTTACTCATTCGGGAAGCTTCCGCCAATTGGCGTTAAACAATAAAAAAAGGAGCACTTTCGTACTCCTTTCGCTTGTTGACCCACTAGGGCTCGAACCTAGACTCTTCTGAACCAAAATCAGACGTGTTGCCAGTTACACCATGGGTCATTTTGGACTGCAAATTTAGAAACAAAATTTTAATTTGCCCATCCTTCCAAGAAAAAAAAATCTTCACAACGGATGAATGGTGACAAAGGAGCGCAGAATATGAAGCATAGATCAAATCATCCGAAGTATTAACAAATTCCTGAAATCTCGACATAATTGCGTTAGAACTTGTAACTCGTAATTTGAAACTCGTAACTTTTAGATGTCTTTTGTCCATTGTCCTTCGGAGCTCAACAAGCGAAGAAGTGTCCTTTGTCATCAACTCCTTTGGCATTTTTTCACATTTCAACACAAATCGGGTGGGATATATTCTTAAATTCGCACCTGTTATTGACTTTACAAGTCCAACACCTTGTTGGCCAAAATTGACTGATTATGACGTACAAAAATTGGAATCAATACCTCGGATGGTTGGTATTTCTCATCGCAACAGCGGTGTACTTTATTACAATTGAAGACACTGTAAGCTTGTGGGACTGTGGTGAATATATCACTGCAGCATACAAATTAGAGGTAGGTCACCCGCCAGGCGCACCACTTTTCATGATACTAGGTCGCTTATTTTCCTTCTTTGCTGACCCAACGGAAGTGGCGGTGTGGATCAACCGTCTATCGGCAATTTCCAGTTCCTTAACGATTCTATTCATGTTCTGGTCATTGACCATGCTGGTGAAAAAAATGGTGCTTCGCGACAAAAAAGAAATGTCTCAAGGAGACCAAATTGCCATCTTCGGAAGCGCCATCATTGGATCTTTAGCGTACACTTTTTCTGATTCATTCTGGTTCTCAGCGGTGGAAGGTGAGGTTTACGCGATGTCGTCTTTATTTACTGCAGCGATTTTCTGGGCAATCTTAAAGTGGGATGAGGAAATGGCTGAGGTGAAAAACGGCAGATTATCGACGGAGTACTTACCAAATCGTTGGTTGTTGCTGATCATGTTCTTGCTCGGATTAGCGATTGGTGTCCATCTCTTAGGAATCCTTGTTGTACCAGCAATTAGTTTTATTATTTACTTCCGCTATGTCGAGAAAACGACGATGAAAGGGATTATTCTTACTGGAATATTATCTATCGCTGTGCTAGGTTTCATTCAGGAAGGGGTTATACCGGGGTCTATCGCCTTGGCGTCGGCTTTCGAAGTTACCTTTAGAAATAGTCTCGGACTTCCTTTCAACACAGGGGCAATTTTCTTCTTGATTTTATTGGTGGCCGTTTGTATTTGGATGCTGAAGTTTGCGGCTAGAAAAGGGAATGCTATCCTTTACAACGCGACCATGGGTCTCATCTTGGTGATGATTGGTTTCGGGTCATTTGCTGTAATCGTTATTCGTTCGAATGCAAATACGCCATTGGACGAAAACGACCCTGAAAATCTTGTTACCCTTCATGCTTATTTGAAACGCGAACAATATGGTTACACACCTCTGTTGACTGGTCCACACTGGAACTCGCAAGAAAATGATGGTGAGCTTTGGGATTCTCGTTCACCATTCTATTTACGTCGATATGTTGTTATTCAAGGAGATAGAGAGGTAAAAGCGTTCAAATCAGAGAAAGCAGCGAATGAATTCGTTGCGAAAAACGGTGGTATCATCGAGGAGAAATATTTTGAATCTAATGCAGAAGATCGGTTGAACAGTGTAAAGACCTATTCACAAACAACGATTTTCCCTCGAATGTATTGGGATCAAGAGCAGGAACGAATAGATGGTTACATCAAATGGTCCGGTTACGATGCAGAAGATGGAACATCAACAGAGATAGGTCGCGATGGGAAACGCCTTCCTACTTTCGGCGAAAACTTGACGTATTTTATGCGTTATCAAGTGGATTGGATGTACTGGCGTTATTTCATGTGGAACTTCGCTGGTCGTCAAAATGATATACAAGGGCATGGGGATAACATGCGTGGTAACTGGGTTTCAGGATACAGTATGATTGACCACGCGCGACTTGGAGAACAAGGCGAAAATGCACCGTTCTTCACATCGCAGAATCCAACGAACAACAAATTTTTCCTTTTGCCATTGGTATTGGGAGTTATTGGTTTATTCTTCCATTTTTACCGTGCACCAAAAGATGCATTTGTACTGTTCTTGGCATTCCTGTTCACGGGTGTGGCCATCGTGGTGTATTTGAACCAAAAACCTTTCGAACCGCGTGAACGTGATTACGCTTTCGCTGGTTCATTCTACTTCTTCGCGATGTGGATTGGAATTGGTGTGTATGCGCTTTATGAAGCATTTTTAAGGTTTACAAAAGATGACTTCAAAAAAGTAATGATTGCCTTTGGAGCAGGATTGTTGTTCTTCGCAACTTTAGATTTAGGAAGTGATGTTTCAATGCCCATTACCATGACCTGGATCATGACAGCAGGAGTAGGAGCAGCGGCTATCGGTTTAATGATGCTCTTGAGACGAACAATGGATAGTGCTACCAATGGGGCAGTCATAGCAACCTTGCTTGGACTTTTCGTGCCTCTCATTATGGGAATGCAGGGCTGGGATGACCATGACCGAAGCTTGAAAACTTCCGCACATGACTTGGCGTTTAATTACCTAGAATCATGTTCTGAAAATGGTATCCTCTTCACAAATGGGGATAACGATACATTCCCATTGTGGTACATGCAAGAAGTAGAAGGTGTGCGCACAGATGTTCGTGTATGTAACTTGTCACTAATGCAAACGGACTGGTATACAGAGCAAATGATGATGCGTGCATACAAATCTGCTCCTCTACCAATTAAGTTCCGTGAAGATCAAATTTTAATGTCTGCAGGGTTTACTGATCAGGTGCTCTTCACGAATTTGATCGAATTGTTCTACATCAATGCGAGCGAGAAACAAATTAAAGAGGTGATAAAAATGCGTTCGAAACACAACGCACCTCAAGTAGCTCAGGCAATCACTACCCTCGAAGCTCAGATGTCTCCGATTTTGATGTCGATGGGAGTGACGGAAACGAAATTTGCAGAACGTGTAGAAAAATTGAAGATTTCCTTGACTACTAGAACTGGTAAGAATACCGTCGATAACATCTATGCAAAGTACCAAGCAGCAATGGAGATCATGTCTGCTTTGCAAAATAAAGTGGTGACATTGGGTGAGGCTGAAACGAAACAATTTCAAGAGATCTTGTTCGGCTTCGAAGAATCATGGGATTTCGCAGACATCGATGACATCATGGCTTATGTGCGTAACGATGACAATATCGTCTTGTTCAATGAACGTCAAATCCGTGTGTTCCCAAGTACAGGTTTCATTCTTCCTGTGAATGCAGAAAATGCTGTGAAATCTGGATTGATCACGAAAGCAGAAAAACAAATGTGTTTAAAGGAAATCCGTTTCAAAATGGATGCTCGTGCGTTGACACGTGAGCAAGTGATGATGCTTGATGTTATTGCCAACAACGACTGGAAACGTGGGATCTTTTTCTCAAGTCCAGGTAATCCATCTACTTGTCCAGTGCCATATACATTGTACCGTCAAGGATTTGTGAAGCAAAATGGTATGGCATTCGAATTGAGTCCATTGAGTGATAAAATGAATCGTTACAATGAGGACAAGATGTACAAAAACTTGATGGAGACATACCATTACGGTGCGATGAGCAATCCTGACGTGATCACAGATTACTATACGCGTCGCCATACGGTTCAGTTTAGATTGCATTTTGCATCCTTGGCAAACTACTATCTTGAAAAAGTGGAAATGGAGCAACGTGAAGCTTCGAACATCAACTTGTACCGCAAAGCGGGAAGAGTAAAAGAAGCAGATTCTTTGGTAAAACTTTTTGAGTTGAAATACAACGGCCCAATTTCTAAATTGACTCAACGTGCAGAAGGGTATCGCTCTAGGGCTCGTAAACTAATCAGCCGTTCATTGGAAGTGATGCCAGCAGAAATTGTGATTGACTATGGTGAGCCGCAGGAAACACGTGAGGAATACCGCAATGGTGGTTTGAAATTCAACGCTTGGTCTGATGGTATTCTGCATGAATACGTTACTATTCTCCTCCGAGCAGGTGACAGCAAAGGTGCTGAGAAATTGGCTACAGTCATTGCAGGTCAACTCGAATCTATCTTCATGTATTTTGAGATGAGTGATGTACATTTCTCTTCGAATCCTGAAAATACAGGTGATTTATATGCTGCTTTGGATGCCTATTTCAAATTGTATATGTCATGTTCTGACCCAGATTTTGGAAATAAGTATAGCGCTATTTCCAAGCGTTTGTTCGCAAAAATCAATTCATTGTACAAAACTTCTTTCCCTTCGATTTACGATCGATTGAAAGAATTGGCAAATGAAAATGGTGAAAGCACAAGTCCGGGTTCTCAGCAGGGAATGTATGCGGCAAGATTGAGCAAAATGAAAGACTTTATCGAAGCAGCAGGTGTACATTTCGGTTTCTTAAAACCTTCAGGGCCTCCAGTTTTGGATAATGGTCAGCAAGGTTTAGATGCTGAAATGGAAGAAATACTGCGTCAACAGCAAATGGTAGATACCGCAAAACCATAAGGAATGCCTCTATTTAGAACCCCACATTTTTTTCGTTGGATATTTCCGAAAAGAATGTGGGGTTTTTCATGGCCTGAAAAAACGGTGTACCTCACCTTTGATGACGGACCCACGCCAGTCGCAAGTGAATGGGTGTTGGATTTTTTACGGAATAAAAATGCAATCGCAACATTCTTTTGCTTAGGAGAAAATGTAAGTAAACATCCCGAATTGTTCGAACGAATGAAAGCCGAAGGCCATGCGGTGGGCAATCATTGCTATCACCATGAGCATGGATTGAAGGTACCTAAATTGGATTATCTGGCTTCCATTGAAAAAGCGGACAAATTCATTCAATCCAAGCTGTTTCGTCCACCCTACGGTAGAATGCCACTTTCCTATGATCGATTGTTGAAGAAATACACCGTTGTGATGTGGTCTTGGATGGCCTATGATTTTGATGACCAAGTCTCCATCGAACAGATTTTACAAAGTGCGAAGTCGATTCGAAATGGCGATATTCTCGTTTTTCACGACAACCAAAAGTCCTTCGAACGCTTGAAAATTATTCTGCCTCAAGTGATTGAAATGCTGAGGGATAAAGGCTTTACTTTTGAGGTGATTACATCGAGAAAAGACCGTCAGCTGCGGCTAACTGATAGAACATAGACCGCTTCGCTGATAGATTGTAAATCGCTTCGCAACACTAAACTTGTCCTTAGTATGTAGTATACACTTTTTACCAACTCGTAACTAATAACTCGTCACTAAAAAAGTCCCTTGTCCTTCGAAGCTCAGAGAGCGAAGAAGTGTCCTTGTGGCTTAGAGTGCCTCAGCCACCAAAGTAGAGAACATGTCCTTTGTCATTTGTCCTTAAGTCTTTTGTCTTGACGTCTTAAACTCTCTTCCGCTTAAACACAGGTACCGTCGAACATGGCTCACCATACATAATGCTCTGCACCAATGGCTGAAGGAATTTCACCATTTCTACCATGGCATATTCAGGGGAGCCAATATCCGAACATCCTTTGATAATCACTTTGCCATCTTTGAACTGTTCCCGGTCTTGAGCATGAATCGCTTTGTGAATCATGGTGCGGTAAAGCTCGTCTTTTTGTCCAATGTGGATGTCACTGGCAATGCCTTCAAGGGCACTTCCCACAAGCATGTATGCCCATGTTGGAACGATTGCATCTGCCGAACAATGCACAAACACAGCTTTGCTGGCGTATGATTGCCAGTCATTTTGCTTGATCCATTCTCTGAAATCCTTCTCGCGAATGACAAGTCCCTGCCACAATTGTTCGGCAAGATCGATTTCAACAAGTTCATTCTTTGGCTTAAAATCGGCCAAATCGAGCTGAATTAATCCACTCTCTGCTACTTTATTGATGATTTCTTCCATGGTGCAAAATTACGCAATCGGATGGTGTTGTGCTATCTTGTAATGATTCTCTGTAATTTTGAAAAAAAATAATTCATGCGTTTTCTATTCGTTGCGGCACTTCTCTCTTTGTTTATTACTTCTTGTTCTGACAAATCTTCATCTTTAGTAGGTAGATGGGAATTGGATGAAATTGACTACACAGAACATTATAAGCGTATTCCTGAAGAAACAAGAGATTTGATCCGCACGGCGATGGATAAAGCATTTAAAAAGCTAAAGGGAAAAACATTTTTTACGTTTTCAGAAAACGAAAAGTTGATCTTAGAGGCGCCAAACTTCTTGAATGAAGTGAAAAAGACGATGGGCTCTTGGAAAATAAATGATACTCAAGATTCTCTGCGTATTATTATTGCCGACGAAGTGGAGAATTACCGAATTGATCAAATCAATGCCGACAGTCTTATTTTGTCCACATCTGAAGTTCCTGCTCGTACCTTGATATTGTTGAGGAAGAAATGGAAAGACTAAAAGAAACGACATCTTGTCATACTTTTCGTGGGGGCATAGCTTTTGACAAAGGCCCGACATGAATGAGAAAAAACATCCTTTTGGTTCTTCCTTCGAGGCGTTCCTTTACCCGACGATACTCCTGTTGGGTATGTGGTTGGTGTTTTGGGCTGAACATCTTTTTCGGTATGATTTCCATCGCTTAGGCGTCTTACCCCGCTCCTTGGAAGGGATCAAAGGAATCCTTTTTATGCCGTTCATTCATTCGGCGTACGACATTGCACACATCGTCAATAACTCCATGCCGGTCTTCTTTTTATTAGCGGCGCTCATTTATTTTTACAGAGATATTGCACTTCGCGTTTTTCTTTTAGGTTGGTTATTTACAGGCGCTTTTCTTTGGATGTATGCACAGAACAAAGGGGCGTATCACATTGGAATAAGTGGCATTATTTACATGCTTGCGGCTTTTCTTTTCACTTCTGGGGTACTTCGAAAATTCAAACCCCTTCAAGCGATTTCGCTCTTTATTATTTTTGCTTACGGCAGTATGGTTTGGGGGATTTTTCCATTGAAGGAACATGTTTCCTGGGAGGGACACTTTGTTGGTGCGGCGAGTGGTATTTTGTTGGCGTTTGCGTATCAGAAACATGGGCCTCAGCGACCAAAATACCAGTATGAAGTGGAAAAAGAGATGGGGATAGAGCCTCCAGATTTTGAAGCTGAACTAAATGAACGTATACGTCTCGCGGCACAAGCTGAAGAAGAACGCAAACGGCAAGAACATGGTTTTACCATTGTGTATGAGTACGTTCCGCTAAAACCTGAGCCTACTCAGGACGATACATCCCCGAAATAGTACAACCTCCTTGCGTCAACTCCGACCAATCTTCCGCGTGAACATCTAAAGTAAGAAGTTTACAAGTGTTCAGGTGAATGTAGTCGTCGGTCAAGTAGGAAGCCAAGTCGGAAAGTCCATCATTATGTCCAATCAATAGAATAGGGAAATCACCATTTTGTGTACAAAGCTGGTTGAACAGTGTTTCACGACTCGCGAGGTACAAGTCATGATGAAATATGTAAGAGGTTAGGTTATTCTGTTCTCGAAGATATTCGAAGGTCTGAACTGTACGCTTTGCATCAGAACAAAAAACAACCGTGTCTGTTAAATCTAGCTTAGAAAGATGGGTCGCCATGGATTTCGCCTGACGCTGACCTTTAAGTGCCAATTGTCGATCAAAGTCAAGTCCTGTGTTGGATTGATTCTCGGTCTTCGCATGTCGCAACAGCATCAATTTGATCATTGTGATTGTGTTTTTCTGAGGATGTAAGTGCCCAATGTATAAATATAAGAAAGAGATTTCGATTTATTTGCGCTCGTTTATCTACCTTTATCTGACTAAAAACCTGCTCGAATGAGAAAAATCACACACATCTTTACACTATTGTTCATTTTTGTGGCGGCATCAAATGCACAAATTACCATCACATCAGCAGACATAGCTGACGGTGGGGATACTGTTCGAATGAGCACTCGCACTGATTTTCCATTTGATTATACCACCGCTGGTCCTGGAATGACATGGGATTTCTCTGGTTTGACACCTACTGCTCAGATTGTAAAAGAATTCGGGGCGATTTCAACGGCGGGCCTACTCTGTCAGGTCCAAATGGGTTCATTCGCTCCTCCTGCGTACCAGGCGACATACTTTGTTCAATCCAACAATCTTCCTTTGGATCAGGCTTCAGCATTCTTACCTGTGACCATCGATGCAGTGAATCAGTTTGAC
>JAJTDQ010000046.1 GCA_021300505.1 Cryomorphaceae bacterium | reverse complement strand
TTACAATGCTGAAACGGGCAAGTATGTTTTCCATTCAACGGGAGATCAAATGAGTTCATCTGAAATGGTAGGATTCTGGGCTGATTGGTGCAAGAAATACCCTATTGTTTCCATTGAAGACGGTTTGGCTGAAGACGATTGGGCAGGTTGGAAACAAGTGACAGAACAACTTGGATCGAAAGTTCAATTGGTTGGAGATGATTTGTTCGTTACCAATACAAAGCGCTTGTCTCGAGGAATCGAGGAGGGCATTGCGAATTCAATTCTTGTAAAAGTGAACCAAATCGGTTCATTGACAGAAACAATTGAGGCGGTGCAAATGGCTACACGAAATGGATTCACTTCAGTGATGAGTCACCGTAGTGGTGAAACTGAAGACAGTACTATTGCTGATCTTGCCGTAGCCATGAATTGCGGACAAATTAAAACCGGTTCTGCTTCGCGAAGTGACCGAATGGCGAAATACAATCAACTATTGCGCATCGAGGAAGAATTGGGTGATGCAGCAGTTTATCCTGGAAAGAAATTTAGATATCTCTAAGTCTTTACATAAAATGAAAAAGTCCGCACGAAGCGGACTTTTTTTATGCGTGAAACTTTTGAGTTGCTCGAGAAAGTTTTCGTAGAAGGGGATTTGGCCTGTAGCGATCTTCTCCATATTCTGAAAAGAGATCTTCAATTTTCAATAATACCTCATCCAAACCGATCTCATCGGCCCATTTTAATAGTCCTTTAGGATAATTTACTCCTTTGGTCATGGCAAGGTCAACTCCTTCGGCATTGGTGACATTCATAAACACGGCATCTGCTGCTTCATTGATTAGCATGACAAGGATACGTTCGAAGATATATATACCCAATTCCTGATCTTCATTCGGTGAAGGCAATACAGCACCTTCCGAGTAGTCATAATAGCCTCGGCCTGTTTTTCTGCCGTAATATCCAGCCTCTTTATGGCGCTTTTGGGTAAAAGAAGGCTTAAATCTCGGGTCGTAATAGAAGGATTGAAATACTGATTCAGTAACAGCGTAATTAACGTCATTACCAATGTAATCCATCAATGTGAATGGACCCATTTTAAATCCTCCGATGGATGTCATCGCCCAATCGATTGTGGCAAAGTCCGCGATGCCTTCTTCATAAATGCGTAATGCTTCACCATAGAAAGGACGAGCAACGCGATTCACAATAAATCCTGGCGTGTCTTTGCAAACCACAGCGGTCTTTTTCCAAGAGGAAATTAAATTAGTAACGATCTCAACTGTTTCATCGGATGTTTGCACAGCAGGAATAATCTCCACCAATGGCATAAGCGGTGCGGGATTGAAGAAGTGAATCCCAATCATGCGGTCAGCTTTCTTCAATGCAGAACCAATAGAAGCAATAGAAAGAGAAGAGGTGTTACTTGCTAAAATACAAGTATTGCCCACGATGTTCTCCATTTGCGAGAAAACTCTGTGTTTTACAGCCAAATCTTCGATGATTGCTTCAATCACCAAGCCGCAATCTTTCAAGTCTGACATCGAAGTGGTGTAATGAACCGCACCAAGTATCTGGTCGCACTCCGCTTGTGTGATACTTCCTTTTTCTACCAGTCGATTGATCATTTTTTGATGACCATTTTGCGCAGTATCAATTACATTTTGGTTCAAATCTACCAACACTACATTATGACCGTTTTGTGCAGCCACTTGAGCAATTCCTGCTCCCATCGTACCAGCACCTAAGACTCCAATTTTCATAATCGACAATTGTATATATTAATGACCTTTAAATTCAGGTTTTCTTTTTTCGAGGAAAGCATTGACCCCTTCACGGAAATCGTAGGTTTCACCTGCCTCTGTTTGAAGTGTTTCTTCCAACGCCAATTGTTCTGTCAAGGTGTTGGAATAGCTTGCATTGATCGCTTTCTTCGTCAGTCCAAGTCCACGCGTAGGCATTTTCGAGATCATTTCCGCGAATTGTTTGACTTCAGATTCAAAGTCATCGTCATCCACGGATTTGTAAATCATATTTAATTCAACTGCTTGATCTGAAGTCACTTTATCACCTGTCATCATCAAAGCCATCGCTTTTTGCATTCCGATGATTCTCGGAAGAAAGAAGGTTCCACCTGAATCGGGGATTAAACCTATTTTAGAAAATGCTTGAATAAAAGAAGCACTTTTCTTAGCAATCGTAATGTCACACGCCAAGGCAATATTTGCACCTGCACCAGCTGCAACGCCATTTACTGCAGCGATGATAGGCTTTTCTATGGTACGAATTCGCTCAATGATTGGATTGTAATGGTCACGCACTATGGATTGTAATTCTGGTCCATTGGGGTCCATTGCTTCAGCTAAATCTTGACCTGCACAGAAAGCTTTTCCTTCACCCGTAATCACGATTGCACGGACAGCATCATCCAAATCACATGCATCCAAAGCCTGCTGTAGCTGCATCGCCATATCTTTGTTAAACGAATTGAAAACGCTAGGGCGGTTCAATCGAAGTTCACATACACCATTGTTATGGTTAATTAAAATTTCCATTGCACATTGTTTTTACAAAGATAGCGAATTCTGAAGGTGTAAAGCTTGACTTTTAACTGCGTCGAGCCCTCAAGAAATTGAATAGATGGCATTCATTCCACGAAGTCGTCGAATAATTTCCTCACGTAAACTAAGTGGTTGCTTCACCTCTATTTCGCCCGCATAGGAGAGGATGTTACGAATTAATTCTTCAGAAGATAGTAATGTCACTTCAAAGACGGTTTGTGCATTGTCTCTTTCGATTACACGCTGAGTATCGTGAAATGGCTGTGTTTCTATGTATTTAGCAGCAACGTTTTGAGCAGTAAATACGATTGTTTCGGGCGTTGTCTTGTTGTTGGCTGTAATTCCATAGGCATAGCGAAAGTACGCTGCAGCATCGAAGTCTACCGGAACAGTGCTTTTTCCTTCTGTGATTATGAGTTCACCCATGCGGTCAAGGCCATAGGTGATGATGTCCTTTTTTTCTTGATCAAAACAGATTAAGTACCATCGATTTCGGTATTCTTTGAGAAGAAGAGGGGACACTTCGCGGGATTTTGTTTGACCAGAAATAAAACTAGCATAGTCAAAGCGAATAATCAGGCCATTGCGAATGGCATTTAATATTTCAGGAAGGTATTCATTTCCACCAGAGGATAGTGCTGTTTCAAATTGAACAAACTGGCTAATGTCCTTATCATCAGGATGCGAAGAAATAGATACGCGGTCAACAATCTTGTCAATGGCACTTCCGAACTGCTTGAACATGTCCACATCGCGGAATTGCATGAGTGTTTTTACTGCAAAACGAATGGCACTTAAATCTTCTTCAGTAAGCGGAATATCATTGATGGAAAAATCGGGGTCTTCGTAATAATAGCCACCGTTTTTTTTACTGTACTTAATAGGAGCATCATGTTCCATTTTCATGGCAAACATGTCTTTTTCTATCGTTGAATCGCAAATGTTTGCCCCGTCAGACATGCCGTATAGTGCTTCCTCGCAGGCTTCCCTCAACTCCTTTTTCGATGGAAAAGGTTTGTATTTGTTTCGTATCGATCGATCAATGATGCGATAGCGAATGAGTGCATTTTTAATGTGAGGCATGAGAAGTATTAATGCGCAACATTATTTTCCGACTTCGGATGGTATCCAAACAATTCGTAAAATTTAATTGCTTTAACCACCTCTACAGGAACATCTTCTTCCCAAATAGAGGCGCCAGCATGAATTTTTGACAAAACATCGTCCGACATGATGTGCAATAGTTTCGGGTCAAAGGATTCAAAGGCAGCCAATTTATTGTTGTCTTTCAAATATCGGAGGAGACCACTCAAGTTTGGCTTGTGTTGAAAATCATCCAATTCATACAAATCGCCGGTGTCCACATTGATTGCTGGATAGACGAACATTTTCACGTTGTGTCCGAATCCACGACCAAAGGCTTCGAGTAATCCACCAGGTAGATTGTCGTAATAGCGTTCGTCGAAAATGGTGTGAAGGTTATAGATCCCTGCAATGACACCCATTCGCTTTTCTTTTGCGATAGATGCCAGATAATCAATCATTTTGTAATGTTTCAAGTAATTCGAAATCATTACAGTATACCCCAATGAACCAAGCAATTCAGCACGGTCTATGAAGTCTTTAATCGAAATTTTACCTTCAGCCGTAAGGTCTTTCAGCGTCAATTCAAAGATGACTTGAAGCTTTTCAGGATCAACACCTTCCTCTTTTAAGAATTGCATTTTTCCCTTTTCAACCATGTCAATATGTACCTTTGTTACAGGACGAAAGCGGCCTCGCATCAATAAGATGTTCTGTTTGTAAAGAGCCGTTGCAGGTTGAAGAACATTGCCACACAAATCAAACATAGTAGCATCTGTAATGCCTCTTTTCACTAGGTTTAAAGCAATCACTCGGTTGTCGAAATGTTCAAAGTCCGGTCCTGAAACACGAAGCATGTCAATTTCCATGCGGTCTCGCGGTAGGCGGTGCACTAGGTTATCCAACAATTCATCCAGATTGGTGTAATTGAAATAAGCCGCATAAATAAGGTTTACGCCTAAAATTCCTAGTGCTTCTTGTTGCGCTTTGTGACTGTTATCGTGCATTTTGATGTGCAAGATAATATCGTTGGGTTCAGCTTCAAGGTTTAATTGAAAACGAATTCCAACCCATCCTTGACCTTGATTTGTTTTGTGATAATTCAGTGATTCCACCGTATTGCAAAACGCAAAAAACCGTGATTCTTTGTACTTGTTTGGTAATCGAAACTTCAAGGTATTGTATTCCGTATCGAGCATGGTCAACAAGCGCTCCTCGCAAACATAACGCGAAGCTTCTCCATACATTGAGTCAGATACCTTCATGTCGTAAGCCGACTGCGTAAATGCTATGGTTCCCGAACTTCCTCCTGCTTTAAAAAAATTCGCCGCAACCTCCTGGCCAGCGCCAATTTCCGCAAAACATCCGTAGATATCTTGAGTAAGGTTTATTTTCAAGGCTTTTTCCTCTGTGGTTAATCTTCGTTCGTCAATCATGGTTTGTGCATTCTTGCAAAAAAGGAGCGTAAATAAACAAATTTCAATGCAATTCTATCAATTTGGATCTTGAAATTCTGGGTTATTCACAAAATCATAGTCGGTTAGAGTCAGCAGAAATTGCTTAAGAAGGTATTTTTCTTGGGCATCTAACTGGACACCACCTTGAGATGCAAATTCAATTTTGGGGTCAATGGTTGGACTCATCACAATACCTGTTGAGTAATGTTCAATTACCTCATCCAAGGTTGCAAATCGTCCATCGTGCATGAAAGGAGCTGTCAATTCTATGTTTCTCAATGTTGGTACTTTAAATTTCCCATTGTCATTCTGATTTCCCGTTACTGCGCCTCTTCCAAGATCTGTAAACGTTGCATCTAGACCATTGTTACTATAAATTTTCACATTCATTAAAGGACCATTATGGCAATGGAAACAATCTGCGCCATCTAAACTTTTAAATAAATCATAACCTCCCCATTCTTCAGCCGATACCGTAGCCAGTTTTGCTTGATCCGAAGGTGTAAGTGGTAAGCCATTTTCATACTTGTACATCACATCAAACTTGGATGAACCAGAAATCAAGGTCCGCAGGAATTGTGCAATTGCCTTTGCTACCTTGGTTGGGGTGACACCCTCTTCACCGAAAGCGCGAAAGAACATATTTCGGTAGTTAACATCAGCATTTAATTTTGCCACCGCATCTTTCCATTCCTGATGCATTTCGATCGGATTGGGAACGGGTTCTAGGATTTGTATCTCTAATGTTTTTGCACGACCATCCCAAAAGAAGAAATCTTGCCAGCCTAAATTGACCAATGCCATAGAATTTCGGTTTCCTTGAATGCCATCAATTCCTGTTGAGTATTTATTTGGATCTGCAAAAGCATAATTTGGCGCATGGCATGAAGCACATGACATTGTGTTGTCACCACTTAAAAGTTCTTCATAAAATAATTTTCTGCCTAGAGCTACTCCTTCTACAGTCATAGGGTTGTCCTCTGGAATGATCATTTTCGGGAAATGAGACGGGATTTTAAGCTCGTAAGGCGTGGGGGTATATCCAACCTTATCCTTTCGACATGCAAAGAATACAATCGATATGCTTACTGCTAGAAATATGTATAAAATGTAGCGCATCAATACAAGCCTAAGGCGTCTTTGAAGTTTTGAATTACTTTTAAGCTAATCGCCTCTTGACCAGTATGGTTGTGCGATGTAAATTCTGTTTTAAGGTCAAAGGCCTGAACACCGTTGTCCAAGAATTTAAGCATGTCGAGTTTCAATGGGAGGTGGTATTGTGCATTTCCCAAATCAGTCCATGTTAAACCAGAAAACTGAAATGTTTGCAAAATGGCGTCGTTACCCACATGGAAAGTTACGAAGTGATTGAAGTTAGCAACGCCATCAGCTATGGTGTCAACTTTTGCTTCAATCTTCAAGAAAATATAACCAGAACCCCATGTCCAGTACATGTCATTGGCAACTTGGATGTTGAGAGGATCAGTTACATCATACACAGTTGGATCTGCATGGTTGTAAGTTGGTCCGATACCTACATAACCATTTAAAGATGAATAATCCCCATGTTTTCCTTCCTTGTTAAAAAGGTCCTTACCCGTTGTGCGGAAATCAAACAAAGCCGTACGGCACAAAACAGCTGAACCATTGCCGATCTCAGCGGCATAGAATTTCAAGTCTGTAAACTGAATGTCATACCCTTGTGGAGTAACATAGGTGGAGTCTAATGCCAAATCGACAGTCCCGAAAGTGGGCTGAACCGTTACCTTAAGTTTCTCAACAATAGGAACTTGATCTGTTGGCTTGTCTTCGCATGCCACCAACGTCAGCGCTACCAAAACAAATGTTAAAAGTGTTCTCATATTCCGTTATAACAAATGTAAGTAAACAAGGTTTTACTTTTACCTTTATCGTCTGTTAAATCTTCAATTGAATTTCTTTTATGCCTGAATCAACATCGCCATTACTTGTCCTAAACGCCTCTGCTGGAAGTGGTAAGACCTACAGTCTAGTAAAACAATACATGAAAATGGTTTTGGCCGATTCAGCCAATGTGCTGCAATTTTCTCAGATCATTGCGATGACCTTTACCAATAAGGCATCACTTGAGATGAAAACTAGGATTTTAAAGGCCCTAGATGAGTTGAGTCACCCGGCAATTTATGGTAAGAAAAGTACGGATTATGCGGAAGAACTGGCTTCGGAGATGGGGTTAACCGCTGAAGAGGTGCACAATAGAGCACGCAGAGTATTGAAGAATGTGCTGCATCGCTATGAAGATTTATTCGTCATGACTATTGATAAATTTAATCTTCGTTTGATTCGTTCTTTCTCCCGTGATCTTGATCTTCCGAATGATTTTGAAGTGATTTTGAATGAAAGAGAGGTCATTGAGGAAGTCGTAGATCTTCTTTTGGAACAACTTGGTGATCAAGGGGTTCAAGAGTTAACAGATACAGTTTTTGAATACGCGAAGAGCAACTTGGACGAAGGAGAGCGCTGGAATTTCCGTGATCAATTGGTGGAGTTTGGGAAAGTGTTGAGCAAAGAACGTGACCAATTGCTAATTGCTAAGTTAATGGGAATGGATTTTTCGCCCCAAAGGAGACGTGAATTAAGGGCTGAATTTCGAGATTTGGAAGACGAGTTTTTAGCTCGCGTGAAGGAAGTTTCTGATCGATATGAACAATTAAACCTGAGTGATGATTTGTTGCCCGGGAAATCAACAACGGGCAAGGCTTTGCGCAAATTAGGGGGGATTACTTCATTCCCCGATTCACTTTTTACATCATCGTTTATTGAAAAACAATGTGAAGTAGAACCACCTGTCGGTCGTGTTTTTCCGGAAGATTTGAGAAATTCCTGTATTGATTTACAAAATGAATTTGATGCATTGCTTCCGCGACTTGGAGTGATGGGTGCATTTTTGAAGAATTTCTATAACATGTCTCTCTTGCAGTTCATGGCACGTTCTCTTGATGGGATAAAAAAGGACAAGCAATTGATTCGAATCTCTGAATTCAATACGCTGATTTCGCAATTGGTAAGGGGAGAAGAGGCTCCATTCATCTATGAGCGCTTAGGCAGCCGCTTTCACCATTTTTTATTGGATGAATTTCAGGATACGTCGCGCCTGCAGTGGTTAAACATGGTACCGCTCGTGCATGAATCTCTAAGTCATGAACGAAGAAATTTAATCGTTGGTGATCCGAAGCAGTCGATTTATCGATTTAAGAATGGTGTTGCCGAACAGTTTGTTGCTTTACCGCGAATTTTTAACCCTGAAAAGGAAGCTAAAATTGAGGAATGGTCTCAGTTTTTTGAGGATATGGGAGAGGTAGAACCCTTAGCGAGTAATTGGCGTTCATCCCGAGAAATTGTGGAATTGAATAATAGTTTTTTTAAAATTTTAAGAGACCATTTACCTGAACAGTCAAAGGACTTTTACCAAACGATTAAACAAAAAGTAGTTTCTGAGAAAGACGGATATGTTGAAATTATCTCTGAACCTGGCGATACTCCGGCGATTGACAAAGTACCGCAAATCATCGAATGGATTGAACAATGTGAAGCGGATGGATTTAAACGTGGAGATATCTGCATTCTCAGCGAGGTAAATGACAAAGCGAATATTTGGGCGGTTGAACTGACGAAAAAAGGATACAAAGTAGTGTCATCCGAATCTTTATTGATTCAAAATGAAGTCCGTGTGAAGTTGATCGTTTCGTTCATTCGCCGTCGGTTGAATCCTTCCTCTGAAAGTGAAAAGCGCAAATTCGCCGAGTTGTACTTTAGAATTAGCAGAGGCTTAGGCTACAATGAATACAAAAAATACCTTGAGCGAAAAGTTTCAGCAAAAGGGAAGAATTATACCTTATTTGATGATGCTCAGTTTTTGATCGATTATTTCGGAGGTAGAGACAACTTCTTCTTTAGGTACGAAAACCTCTATGACTTAATCACGCAATTCTATACCTTGATGGGGTGGACAGAGCTTAATAATCCATACCTACACCATTTCACAGATGCGGCGCATAGCTTCGAGTTAAATCGCGGTCCAGAGCTGAAAGATTTCTTGAATTATTACGAAGAAAACAAAGGTAGATTGGCAATCCAATTGCCAGAAAGTGAGGATGCCATCCGAATCATGACAATCCATAAATCGAAAGGACTAGAGTTCCCTGTCGTGATTATCCCTGATGTTGATTTTTCAATTAAGCTTAAATCACAATCGAAGTTTTTGGTTGAGGCGGGTGAGTACATTCTGTATACTACACTAAAAAAGACGCATCCAGCTCCTGAAGTATGTATAATGAATGAAAGCGAAACAGCTCAAATCTTAACGGATAAAGTAAACCTTGCCTATGTTGGAATGACCCGTCCTGAAGAGCGTTTGTATATCATTAATCAGCATAAAGACTCAAACCTCGGTTCTGTGTTGCATGATTGTTTTCAAAATTTGCCGGGTCTTGAAGTCAATGCTGAAGGACACTTGATCAAAGGGGCGCGAACACAACGTCCTCCAAAACCAACAAAGGGTGGGGGAATTGGCTTCTTGATTCCTGAAGAATTGACGGATCGTCTTTGGTTTCCAGACATTTCTTTGCAAGATCGAAGTGAATTGATAGATGCGAATTTATTGACAGATGAACAGCGATTTGGAAATCAGTTTCATGCGTTAATGGCTGAATTGAATTCCTCAGATCAGATCGAATTAACCATTCAACGCATGGTGGCCGAAGGATTGCTTGAACTTGGTTTTGTGGATCAGCTCACCGAAAAGGCAGAGCAGATCTTTAATCATCCTGCCTATGCGTCACTGTTTACAGGTTCCACGCGCATTTTGAGTGAGCGATCCATTATTCTCGATGAAATGAGTACTGTTCGTCCTGACAAAATCATTTGCAAATCAGCCGAAACCATTGTGAGGTCACCTTCAAACGAGGTTCTACTTCCATTGCACGTTTGATCGCAAACACAGCACCTTCGTTACGTGCCCAGCTGCGTCGAGCAATTCCATTGTTTACATCCCAGTGTAGCATCATTTTCAAGCGACGGTCGGCTTCTGTTGTTCCATCAAGGAGCATCCCAAATCCTCCATTGATCACTTCTCCCCAGCCAACGCCTCCACCGTTGTGAATAGATACCCAAGTGGCACCTCTAAAGCTATCTCCAATGACGTTTTGAATAGCCATGTCTGCAGTGAAACGGGAACCATCGTATATGTTGGATGTTTCACGGTAAGGAGAGTCAGTACCTGACACATCGTGGTGATCTCGACCTAGAATGATTGGGCCAATATCTCCACGCTCAATGGCTTTATTAAATGCTTCAGCAATCAACATCCGTCCTTCAGCATCCGCATACAAGATGCGCGCTTGTGAGCCAACCACTAATTTGTTTTGTTGGGCACCTTTGATCCACTGGATATTGTCCGCCATTTGTTGCTGAATTTCTTCAGGGCTGCGCAACATCATCTCTTCCAATACTTGACATGCAATCGCATCTGTCTTTTGCAAATCCTCAGGATTTCCTGATGCGCAAACCCAGCGGAATGGACCAAAGCCATAGTCGAAGCACATTGGACCTAAAATATCTTGGACGTATGAAGGATACTTGAAGTCAATGCCATTGTTCGCCATGATTTCGGCACCTGCCCGTGATGCTTCCAAAAGAAAAGCATTTCCATAGTCGAAGAAATAGGTTCCGCGCGCCGAATGCGCATTCACTGCCGCAGCATGTCGACGTAAAGTCGCTTGCACCTTTTCATGGAACAACTCTGGTTCTTCCGCCATCATGCGGTTTGATTCCTCAAAAGATTGACCAACAGGATAGTATCCGCCGGCCCAAGGATTGTGCAACGATGTTTGATCCGAACCAAGCTCAACAAAGATTCCTTCTTGCTCGAATTTCTCCCAGACATCCACAATGTTCCCTACATAAGCGATGGAAACTACTTCTTTATTATTTTTCGCTTCACGAACACGTGTGCTCAAAGCATCCAAATTTCGGCTGTTACCGAAACACAACCTGCAATGTTTCCCGCTTTGGGTTGAGCACCAGACATTCCTCCAAGTCCTGCAGTGAGAAATAGTTTTCCCGCAATACCTTCGTTGTTTTTTGAAATTCGTCGAGCAGCATTCAATACCGTAATCGTAGTTCCATGAACGATTCCTTGAGGGCCGATGTACATGTAAGAACCAGCGGTCATTTGACCATATTGTGTCACCCCCATGGCATTGAAGCGCTCCCAATCATCTGGCTTGGAATAATTCGGAATCATCATCCCATTGGTGACAACAACTCTTGGTGCTTCTTTGTGTGATGGAAACAAACCCATCGGGTGACCACTATACATCACCAATGTTTGATCATCGGTCATTTCAGCCAAGTACTTCATGGTTAGGCGGTATTGAATCCAGTTTTGAAAAACTGCCCCATTTCCGCCATAGGTAATGAGTTCGTGTGGATGTTGTGCTACGGCATAATCGAGATTGTTTTGAATCATCAACATGATAGCTTTCGCCTGTTCGCATTTGCCAGGATAATCCGAAATCGGCCTTGCATACATTGTGTAATCAGGACGATAGCGGTGCATGTAGATGCGTCCATAGCGCTGCAATTCATCCATGAAATCCTCGATCAATTCTGCGTGCTGCTCCTTCGGGAAATAGCGTAACGCATTGCGCAAAGCCAACTTCTTTTCTTCAGCGCTTAGGATATCTTTTCGTTTCGGCGCGTGATTGATCTGCGGTTCGAATGGTTTTTTAGCCGGGATTTCTGCCGGTATACCATTGAGTATGTCATGATGGAATTCCTCGATCGTCATAAGATTGGAGATTTTTGACAAAAATACACCCAAAAAACGAAATGAGAAGATGAAAAGGTTCTTACCTCAGGACATTCACAAATCCATTGAACTCATGCTGATCGTCATTTTGCACATCACGTGCACGAACAATCCATGTGTACGTTCCTTGTTGAACAGGCAAACCGCCATAGGTTCCATCCCAAAGGGCCTCAGGATCGTGTGATTCCCAGATGATTTCGCCCCAACGATTGAAGATATATAGGTCAAAATCAAAGATGTCTATCCCTTCAATATAAATTCCCCATGATTGGTTATGCTCATCATTATCCGGTGTAAACGTGTTGGGTGCATAAATCAAGACCTCTGGGAAAACAACGATTTTAGCTGTAGTTGTATCGATGCAATTGTATTCAGACGTGGCAATCAACGTTACATCGTACTCTCCAGTTTGACCATCAGGAAACATTGTTGTTACATTCTCTTGTTGAGAATACGAAGGTGATCCACTTTCGATGAACCATTGGTAGTAATCCGCATTGAGGGAATAGTTCGTCAACATGACTTGTGTGTTGAACATGTACACTGGATTCGGACTATACCTCAAATCAGCGAATGGTTTTGGATAAACCGTGAGGTAGTCGTAGAATGTTGTTGAATCAATACATCCTTGAGGAGAAACCACCACCAATTGTACGTCGTAATTTCCAGCCCAAAGCGGATCAAGTGTAATCTCAGAAACATTACCGAACGTTTGCCCATTGGATGTTGTCCACCATACAGAGTCTACCATCGTCGCATCAGTCGTGTTGACCACCGTGAAAATAGCAGGTTCACACAAATCGTTTGGATCAGCCAAAATCTGAGGAACAGGAAGTGGTGCAACTGTAACAGTGGTGTTCAAGACCAAAGGAGTTGATTCGCATTCATCCGCTATCGTAACAGTGTAAATCGTTGTTGCCGGCGGATTGACACTAATCGTACTTGATGCCCCTGAATAGGCGTTGCCATTGCTCCAAGAGAACACATAAGGCGCTCCAATTCCATCGGTGGCTGTTGCCGTCAATGTTGTAGGATACCCAGGACATATAGTAACATCAGGACTAATTGTTCCGCTAATTGGAGGACGAACGCTAACAACGATAGACTCAGGTGTTGACAAACATCCCAATTCATTTTCGGCGTATACTGTATACGTCGTGTTCACTAGTGGATTTACGGCTTGGGTAGCGGCTAGATCCGTTGTATGGTCCCAATGGAAAAGATAACTTGTTCCACCAATAGCAGAAGCCGTCATTGTCGCCGTTCCATTTTGACAAATCAAGGTGTCATTCGAGACAGAGACAATCATCGGTGGAGGAGCAACAATCGTTACGTTAGAGCATGTCTGACATCCATGAACATTGCGAGAACATACATTGTACGTTCCTGTTGGGAAGATTACAGCAAAAGAATCCACCTGCCAAGTTACACCGCCGTCGAAAGAGTATTCAACGGCAGAGGGGCTATTGATGTGTATTTCACCATCCGAGAGATCTGCACAGCTTGGAGGGACACTCGATGTAGTTTGAGTAATATTGGACACCAATACAATTACCGTATCGCGGACGATGCCACATATCGTATTGCTTTCACGCAGAATGAACTGGTACACGCCCGGTTGATTCACCATCACAGTTGGTGTCAAGGTATTGAAATTCGGTGTGAACGTTACCGTTGGCGTAGGGGAAATCCCCGTTGTTAAGTATTGCCAAGAAGGTGAGTTAGTTGCTGAACTGATTGTTCCAGCGAGCTGAATTGGTTGGCCAAGACAAATGGTATCATTGATACCCGCATTGGGTGTTGGAGGAGGAACAACAGTAATTGTAAATGTCGCCGTTCCGGTAAATGCGGATGAATTTAATGTAGCTGGCTGAAAAACTTGAACGTTGTAGGTCGTGGTTTGCGTAGGTGTTACCGTAACATTTGTACCACCAGTTGGATTTGATACACCCGTTGTTGGTGACCATGTAAATTGTGGAGCCGATAAGCCAGGAGTAGAAATCGTCACATTCGCACTATTTCCTTGACAAATCGTTTGATCCGGAGCAGCAACTCCACAGGCTACACCTGCAGAACCAAAGAAATTTAAATTCACGTTTTGCGAGGTTCCACTATAATTAGAGAGACACAAAAGGTATGATTGTCCTGCCGTTACGGGCAATGGGTTTTGATAACTTGATGGAGAGCCATTCGGAGGAAGTTGTCCCGCAGGAGCCATCCCAGTATTTCCGTTACATGTCCCATTCCAATTACAAGCTACTGGGGCCAAGGTGTTTCCATTAATTCCGGCACATGCTTGTGCGATTGATGCATTCGGCATTTGCCACATGATCCAGTCGAAGCAACCTCCACTTGGACCGATGATCGACCAGGCAAGTGTTCCCGAGGAGATCACATTAATCGAGATGAATGTTGAACTTGTTTCACCACTCAACAAACAACCAGAGTTGAATCCGGCAGGGTTGGTGGAAGGATTTGAGATACTTCCAGACGTGAAATCCACAACGTTGGTCGCCGTATTATTGGGTGCAATAGGAAATGATGGTGTTGTACATCCAGGAACGGCCTCCGAGCAGTCATTCGGTTGAGCGAACGAAAGAAAAGGAAGAGTCGCGATTAGGGTAATGAAGAGGTACTTCATGCTCATTATTTAATACAATCAACGAAAGGAAAAGGCTTCACTTGATCGACACCATGAACGCCAACTTGTACACAACGTACCTTGTCAGAATACCCGATGAACCAAGAAGTAAATTGTTCTTCAGTTAAGGTCTCAGTGGATTTTGTGAGGATAAATGCACGTTGCGTGTTATAATCCAAACGGCACACTTTGATGTAAGGGTTGTTGCGCATTTCCGTTTCAAGTGTTTTCATTTCTTGAATGTCAAGAACTTCAATTAAACATTGACCGAAAAATGTCACTTCTGAATTTGTCACTGTAGATGTTTGTGACCAACCTGTTAAGGCGAAGATACCAATGATGGCAGCGGTAAGTATTCCTTTCATTTTCATAGCATTTAATGGCAAGACGCAAATTATAGCTCCGCGTTGCTTAGAAAACAAAAATAAGAAATTAATATGAATTTGATTTGATGAGAAAATCTCCCCCTTGGGAGGGGGGAAGGGGGGAGGAGAATAATCTCCCGCTCTCACTCTTACACTCGCCCTGTTTTGTGGTAGAAAAAAACCACGAAATCCATTTGGATTCAAACCCCAAATTTTCTAACTTAAATGGAAACCACTAAATGCGTTAATCATGACAAATTCACATTCAAAAATTTGGATTCATGCCGTATGGACCACAAAAAACAGAAAACCACTCATCCATCCACGCCTGGAGCGCCGCTTGTACGAGTTTATCGGTGTCGAGCTCAAGCGCTTGGGTTGCACCCTGAGCATTGTCAACGGAGTACCCGACCACGTCCATTGTTTGTTTAGCATGCCACCAGATCGGAGCGTTACCGAAATCATCAAGCACATCAAAGGCAGTAGCTCCCATTTCATCAATCACAACGATCTTATCCCCGATAAATTTGTTTGGCAAAATGGCTATGGCGCCTTCACAATCTCTCAATCAGGAGTGGATGCCGTATACAAGTACATCTATTTTCAAAAAAAGCATCACGAAAAACGATCGTATGGAGCTGAATTCGAGGAGCTACTTGCGTTGCATGGGATTGGGGAGGGATGAATAATAAATTACGAATTACGAATTACGAGTTACGAATTTGGTTGCGAACTTGAGTGATGTAACGAATAGCAATGGCGTGTAAGATTTTATCTCCCCCTCGTTGAGGGGGATTAAGGGGGAGGAAATAAACCACCCGCTCTCACACTCACACCCGCTCCGATTTTCCCTGTCCCGATACTTCGGGTACCTGTCCCGAGTTATTCGGGATCATTCTCCCTCAAACACTCTCTCCACCGTTCCATCTTCATAGATGAACAGCAAC
The DNA here is from genome assembly GCA_021300505.1 of Cryomorphaceae bacterium. GTDB lineage: Bacteria > Bacteroidota > Bacteroidia > Flavobacteriales_D > Crocinitomicaceae > M0103. The sequence continues at coordinate 2,513 of JAJTDQ010000046.1, read as the reverse complement.
ACCATATTCTTACGGAAAGGTGTTTCCTGACCGTTGAGATCTGTAATTCGAAGAAGTTTTTTCGATGAGGTAGGGTTTAATTCTTCAATCCCTGTGTAGCTCATCGTCAAGTTCAATGTAACAATACTATCACATCCAGTCGCATTCACAAGCGTATCGGTGTAGGTACCGCTTTGCGTGTAGGTTTGTCCATTTACAGGCCATGTATAGCTATCGAGTGCGGTTTGGGTTTGGTTGGAAGAGGATGCGCTGTTCACAACAACATTGACCGTATCCGTTCCAATGCACCCGTTTGCATCTGTACCCGTAAGAATGTAGGAAGAAGTTGCAGTAGGAAGAAACCCAACTCCATTTACCACATTATTTGACCAAGTATACGTACTTGCACCTGTTCCGAAAAGGGAAGTTGACTGCCCCTCACACACTTCTTGATCAGGTCCGCCATTGACTGAAAGCGAGTTCAGTTCAGCATTGTAAAGGTCTTGAATTTCACATTGTGTTAGTGCTTGGTTCCAGATCCCGATGTCGTCCAGTTTGCCAGCAAGAAATTGCATGAGTTGATTTGTTTGTGCACTTAAAAACGCTCCAAAAATTAAATTTCTCGTTGAACTAAATGGGGATGCTAAACCTGTAATGTCATTGTCAGTATCTGTCAGTATACCATTAAGATACATCCTCAGAGTTCCATTATAAGTTCTAACCATTGATAACATTACCCAATTGCCAGAATTACTAAATGTTATTTGGTTTTTAGTATCCGCGGGATCAGACAAATTTCCACGAATATGATTGGTTAACTGATTTTGGTTCACATAACTTCTCCAAAAACGATTTTGATATTGGCCATCTTCATCCCCTTGACCAATAAAACTCATAACTCCATTGGGAAGCGATGGCATTTGAAACCAAAAGTTTATTGAATAATCATTATCCAGTAAAAATGAATAAATGGGTAAATTGGAGATCTGAATATTATCACCCACACCATCAAACGAATACGCCTCATTCGCAGCCCCAAATCGATCACTTGCAAGTGTTGCTCCATTCACAGTGCCATTATTCCCATTTCCACTTTCATCGTTGGCATTGCCGTTAAATGGCCACCAGCCAACAAGGCCATTGGTGGGTACGTAAGATGGTACTTGTGCGAATGCGCTGATACTTAGTAAAACGGTGGTTAGGATTAAAAATTATTGAACAATATTTCTAAAGTATTCTCTGTACCAAGAGATTCGAAAAGCATCAATTGGTGATTTTACATTGGGATTTAATTGAAGCCAATTGATGTAAGGAAGTGATCGTGGGATTCCTCTTCTGGCAGCAGGTGATGGTGAGTAAAGCATCACTAATCTAATTTTTCGCCCATTCAAGGTGATGAATTCAGCATTGCCTTGATTGATTATTTTAATTCCTTCTTGTAATCGAATTCTATAGGTTTTTCTGTACCACTTTCTGAACAAACTGTAAGCACTTTTACCATTTGAAAAGCTGGTAAAAAAGATATTTTCTATAGAGCTATTTTCCAACCAATTTTGAAGGGCCTGATTTAATTGATCATCTGATTCAATCATCATTTCTTGATCGGTACTAAAAGCATTACAGGTATATTGAACCATATCTGTAATAGCAACTTTTTTTTCGTTTAACCATTTTTGAATAAGTTTCAGTTCAGCTTCTCCATGTTCATTGAAAAATAAGTCTTGCTCATGTGCCGTTTCCAACAAGCGCCAAAATTCATTCATATTTCCATAATAAAAGGCCATAGAACCGTTGTAGGGCATTGGTGGGTGTGTTCCAATAATCAAATGTTTGTGGCCCGATAATATTGGATAATCCTTTAACCAAGGATGTTCGATATAATTGTTTGTCATTTATATGAAATTTCAGTATCGGTGTCCGTTCTTCCAAATCCAAGGCGTATTAACACAGTACCTATTTGATTGGATGTCGGCACACCACTTATATGCTCGAAGTGCTTCGGGTTGTTTCTGTACCAATCTTTTACCGGAATATAGTTTTTACCTACAAGCACAAGGTGCTTTTTATAGGGGCGGCGGTTGGATTGTTTTTTCATAAGGTCATTTTATTGGAGTCAGTTAGAAGGGTAATTAGTTTAATTCCGCAAAACAATAAAATAAAACTAACAAAAACAACAAATAAAACGGAATGTAATGCTTTCATAATCATCAAAATAAATTTGATACTTGTCCCATGGAAATTCACATTGGGCAATTAATCAAAGCGCGCTTGGAAGAGACAGGAATGAAGTAGTTACTAATGATGAATTACGAGTTACGAATTACGAATTACGAATTTGGTGGCTTCGCCGCAGCGGACATTTGAGGTACTCGAAATCAAGTTTTTTGTGTTACTCTCGCCATGGCGGATTTGTCGATAATTTGATCCTGATGGAATTTGATAACGAAGGCAATTCAGTGTATAATTGAAGTCTTTCAGCGGAGCGGTCCATTGTCCTTCAGCGCAGCGGTCTTTTGTCTTTTTTACAGCCTCCT
>JAJTDQ010000045.1 GCA_021300505.1 Cryomorphaceae bacterium | reverse complement strand
ACCCACGTTCAACGTTCAGTTTTTTGACAAATCAAACGCCTGCAAGCACCCGTCAGCGCGTGATGTGGTGCAGTCATCTTGGTCATCAAATACCCGATGATGTATTTGGAGAGATGCTGATTGCTTGGGTACTTTCCTTGGGTAGGTAAGGGGTTTTTATGCTACAGCGGGCGCAACGAACACAAATAAATAGGAAATTATTTAAAAAAATCGCAGTTAGTATTTGCACACTTCTAAAAAGTGATTACTTTTGTCTCCGCTTTCAACGTTAAGCATTACACAATTTCTGAATTCAACTGTTGTTGATAGGATACGAAGAAAATTGGTTTGGTAGTTCAGTTGGTTAGAATACATGCCTGTCACGCATGGGGTCGCGGGTTCGAGTCCCGTCCAGACCGCAACCGTTAAAAGTGTAAACCCTTGTAAATTAATACTTTACAAGGGTTTTTTTATGGGGTGAAATCCCGTCTGTAAAACAATCTGTAAAACATTTTATAGATTCAGATTTGAAATTTCATCATACCACACATCACATTCATCCCTTTCAATATCATTAAAAACAGTTGTTTTTCTAACTTCAATATAGAATGCCATTTGGTAAAATAACTTTCTGATATCTTCAAGTGGATCATTATGTCCTTCATTGGACCTGTCATAATCTTTGTGGGTGACTACCGATGACTAACTTATAAATCGTATTGTTTTCAATAAAAGGTTCTACTTGGTTGTTTTTGGTATTAGTTTCAATGTGAATTTTCGCCAAGAAGTGGACTGTTCGGAAGTTTAAACTTAGTTTATCTTATAGTATAGTATATTATTTTTCTTTCTCAGTAGGCTCTGAACTTAAACTTTTTTTATCCATATACGTATCTTTCACTTCACTAACTATAAAAACAATTGCAATGACCAAAAAGATTCTAGTATGGATTGTTTTATTTTGTTGGCATATAATTGTCGCTAATTTAATTTTTCTGTTGAGTTTAAAAATTGCGGGTATAAAAGATCAAGCCGAAGGGGATTTATTCAATAAATTTTTCAAATCATTATTTTTCGGTGAAATCAATGGAATTCAATTTGGGCCATTCACAACATTGTCTACCATCGGTGTATTGATCTATTCTAGTATTAAGGATAAAATCTACGATTCGTTGCCTCCCAAAGGAATATATGATTGGTTCAAATTCATCGTTTTGTCTCCAATACTTGCCTTTCTCATTGGATCTTGTTTTGGTGCATTATTTTTTTATGCTTTAATGTTTATTATTATAATCATTATGTTTTTAGTAATTCTACCTTATACACAAGGTATTGATTGGGTTTTTAATCATAGTTCTTTTTATTTTGAACACCCAACTAGTTATCTAATTCGAGGGGATATACTTATTCCCTTTCTCCTTTCAATTCTTTATTTGTCCATATTCTATTTGTCATTTGTTAGATTTCCTAGAAAATTTTATCAAGAAGAAATATATAATAGTAGTTCAATTGTTCTTTTTTGTAAAAAGAGACATGTTTTATTATCAAAAGTTTATTTTGTTTATTTGATTTATTTAACTCCATCGATTTTCGCGTGGTTATATCCTGTTGTTAGAAACATATTTATGGATACATCAAATGTGAACTTACATTCTGAAATAATTCCAGTCTCTTTTCTTATCTTAGGTTACTTATTCCTCTCGGGGTTAATTATCACTGTCTTTTTGATTTTACGCAATAACATTAAAACGATGAAAATAAATCTTAGAGAAGAACTTTGGGAAGAATTAATGAGCCAACAGGATGAAAAAAAATAATTCCTCAAAATATTAAAGTAAATTGAATAGGTTCAAGGTAGTTTATTCGAATTTGATCAAATTCGAGAAAATTGAGTCATCTACTCGAATCAATGCACCTGATTTGTAGTGGTCAATTACATATGATTTAAACTAAATTGTCAAGGATTTTCTTCCAGCAATTGATTTTTGTCAAGAAATTCCTTTACGTGATGGTTGATGAGTTAGAAACCCCTAAGATCAATTGATTCGCTGTCAACCATCGTCACCCATTTTTTCATTTTCTTTTGAATCACCCGGAAATGTTGCTGTTCGTCCGGTGTGATGAGTGAAATGGCTTCTCCGGGATTTTCCGCTCGTCCTGTTCGCCCAATCCGATGAATGTAATCTTTTGGAGATCGCGGAAGTTCGTAGTTGATGACGAATGGCAGGAATTGAATATCGATCCCGCGTGCAATCAGATCGGTAGCTACCAGAACCCGCATGTGTCCCTCCTTGAAACTCTTCAAGGCCTTGGTGCGCGCTTCCTGGCTTTTTTTACTGTGGATGCAATTGGCTTGTATGCCGTTCTTCCTCAGTTTTTCAGCGACATTTTCCGTTTGATAGACCGATGAGGTAAAGACCAATACCTGTTGCATATCATTGTGTTTGATCAAGTAGCGTAGGAGAGGCCCCTTGCGCTCTTCAGAAACAAAATAACCCGTTTGTGAGATGAGGTCGAGATTCTCTTTTTCGGCCTCGACCTTAACAAAGATGGGGTCTTTTAGGATCAAGCTTGTTATCGACTGAACATCCTCTGCAAGTGTGGCTGAGAAAAGTAAGTTTTGTCTTTTACTCGGCAACAAAGCAATTATTTTGTCCATTTCTTCTTTGAAACCAAGATTCAGCATTTTGTCGGCTTCATCCAATACCAGGATCTGAACTTCCGATAAGGTCAGTGCATTTGCTTCAACCAACTCCAATAATCTTCCGGGTGTCGCTACTAAAACACGAACCCCCATCAAAGCTTTCATTTGTGGATTGATAGAGACGCCCCCATATACAGCCATCGATTTCAAGCGTGGCTCTAGGAATGAAGCGAAATGACTGATCACCTCCTGAACTTGTTGTGCCAATTCACGCGTTGGAACGACCACTAAAGCTTCAATGGCTCTGTTTCGTTTTGTTTCCTTTTTCTCCAGCAAGGACAATACTGGTAACACATAGGATGCGGTTTTTCCCGACCCGGTTTGGGCAATGCCAAGGACATCTTTCCCCATAAGCACTTCTGGTATTACCTTTTCCTGTATGGGATAGGGTTTTTGGAAGTCTAATGCAGAAAGTGCTGTGACTAAACGGGGAGAAAGACCAAGGGATGAAAAGGGCATGAAGATCGGACTTAAATGATCGGTAAAGTTAGGACAACTATTTTAAAGCCGCACGTTAAAACCATAAATCGCCGTTGTGAAGTTGGATTTTTCGAAAATAGGTTTCGATTGATCGTAGTAAACAAGATTGGTTGCAAAAAATCTTCGAATTATCTGAAGTTTAAAAAGAACGATGTTGCCAGAATAAAATCGAAACATCTCCACAACAATTTTCCAAATACAACGAAAGACAGATTTTTCTCAAACTCATTTTGTCATTTTTTCCATTAAATGTCGTTCGGATAGCATTGACACGAACTTTATTCTAAACCTTAGCGCGCCATGAAACGATTACTTTTTACATTACTCTTTACAATCTCAGCGTTTGCATCATTCTCTCAAGTCGATAGCGTAGCCTTATTACAATACTACACTGACAAAATGAATGCCGTTCCTATTGTGACAATGATACCTAATGAAAAGTATTTAAAAACACTTAGTAACATCTACATTCCTTCTGTTGAAGAATATGAAAAGGACCCTGTACAATTGGCGCTTTTTGTTGATTTTTTAGAGTCAAGATACAAGTGCAGCATTGAGTTTATCGAGGAAGGCAGTACAAACGGGGTGCGTGACATGGTATTTCTCGTGGCACAGATGAAAGAAAATCCATTGGGAATACTTTTTTTAAATTTGTCTGAGCTCGAACAACTCTATCAAGAGGGAGAGCTCATCAAGCAACTGGACGAATATTCGAAATGGTCTGAGTTGGCACTTAATTTTTGAGAAGAAAGCCTAAATTTTCTATTGATCACTTTGTGATTTTTTACGTGATCTCTTGGTCAGTTGTTTTCAGAAAGTGTTTTTTTTTACATATCGAGCATCCTTGAACGAAACATTCCCAATTTGCTTATTTTGGTAGTGTACGTTTTTACATCGAAAGAACGGTGTTTTTACAAAAATGAAATAACTTTATCGTATAAATTTAGAATACACCTTAAAACCTAGTGCTATGAAAAAGATACTAATTAGTGCATGCGCTGCTTTGATTCTTGGCGTTTTGATTTATGTTGTTGCGTTTAATACCAGCGAAAAAAACTGTGAAGGGCTATACTGCGAATTTCTTACTCAAATAGAAACTGATTTTGAGTTGACCGGTGGAGAGAAAGATCAGGGTTATGTTTTTTTAAGAGACCATTCAGAATTGGATACCACAACAAATAGGGTGATCATTCATTCGATTGATGGAGTGTATTTCGCATACCCATCAGCAGATGGGTGGTATGCACAAATGAAAGGTGGGGAGGAGAAAATCACTCTCAATGAACTTGGACATTCCCTTGCAGAAAAGGAAATTGAGTACGAAGCGGAAATCAAAAAAATGTTCGATCAGAAATTGAAAGCTTACAGTGATCAAGTTAAAAAAACTGCTGCTTATTACAATAGAGTAGCGCAGGAAAAAGGATTTAAATGCATCGATACCTCTTTGTTCAATAGGTTAACCTTTGAATCTTCATTTTTAGCTAAGGAACTAGAAACACTTCGACAAGGCGAGATGACGTACACTGATTTTTTAGATATTTTAAGCAAATCGGATAAGCAAATTTCAGCATCGAATGGTATTTTTGGGGAACGTCCAAAAATAGGTTTCTACAGTAAAACCAAAAACTTTTTTCCGGTATCTGATTATGGAGGATTTATAAAATATATGGAATTGTCCGAAGAAAAGTTGTCAGATTTGGAATACTCTGAAGCTGAGCAGTACATGATAAAAAATAAACTATTGGTATCCTCATTCGTGGACTGGTATACTTGGAGAGATGTAAAGTATTTGATTTTGGATTACAATTGTAGGCCACTGATTTATGTCCCGTCTGAAAAGAAATGGTACGGTTCAGACAAATTGATGGGAATCATTCAGAAGTATTCGCTAAACAAATAAGCCAGAACGTACAGTTACATACTATCTTCTTCGGCAATCAACCTAATTGTGATGAAAACTCATAGTGACAGAAAATAAACTGTCCGGAGAATCTTTCAAAGGACGAAGGTTTGATCGTTCAAGCATTTGTTCAAAATAGCGCTTTAGTTTTTCCTGTTCAACCCACGACAAAATAACGTTGGTTTTGAATGCGTAAATCTCAGGTTTTTGATGCTTCCCCAACGCATATTCGGCATAGATTTTCACATAATAGATGGAGTCTAGTTCCATGCGCTGACCAACCAACGTTCTGATCTCTTTGTAATCCTTCGATTCAAGAAAAACGTGTGTTTGTGCACCAGACAATGTCAAGGTATCCTTAAATTCTCTTTCGGCTGAAAAAATGTAGGTGTTGAACTGCGCGCTGGAATGAAAGGTCAACAGCGTAGCTGAGGTGAATATGAACGCAAAGACGAAGTGCTTGCCAATTTTTTTCATAGGTAATTGTGTTTGTGCATCAATTCATTACCTCTTGTGAGCGTTTCTTTTCCAGCTTCTCAATGTATTTTCTACAGATGCTGTCTAAGCGCTTTCTTTCAGGTGAATCCATAAAACAAAGTTCCATCGGATCATTGCATTTTCCAATATGAAATACTACTATTTCGTAGCCATTATATCCCGTAAATTCACCACCATTTTCGTATGGAGCCTGTCTGCCTTGTAAGGTATCTGCCTCTCGACAACTACCGCTTAAAAGACTGTTGATCCGCACATAACTATTCCCTTTCTTTACCAAATAAAAATAATGATTGCGTATGCCACTATTCGGAAAACAATCGCCCGTCTTGGCGTATCCTATGTCTAAAGAATTCGTTCGTACGGTAATGGTTTGAAGTTCTGTGATGCAGTTTTTTACCATCAAATATGATTGCACCATATCCGCTGAAATTTTCTGGTAAATAAATTATTAAATTTCTTCTATCAAGGTTGCAAGAAGAAAAAATCCCAACTACACAAAGAACTAGATACAGAGTTGTGCCAATTCACGCGTTGGAACGACCACTAAAGCTTCAATGGCTCTGTTTCGTTTTGTTTCCTTTTTCTCCAGCAAGGACAACACCGGCAACACATAGGATGCGGTTTTTCCCGATCCGGTCTGGGCAATGCCAAGCACATCTTTCCCCATAAGCACTTCTGGTATTACCTTTTCCTGAATGGGATAGGGTTTTTGGAAGTCTAATTTAGAAAGTGCTGTGACTAAACGGGGAGAAAGACCAAGGGATGAAAAGGGCATGAAGATCCTGACTTAAATGATATGTAAAGTTAGGACAACTATTCTAAAGCACTAGTTTAAAATTAAAAATCACCATTATCAATTAGGATTCTTCGAGAAAGCAATTCATTGAAATAAAAGTAAACAAATTTGTTTACATAAAATCTTTGATTTATCTTTGGTTAAAACAGAACGATGTTACCAGAATTAAATCGAATTAAGGGAATACATCCCGGTGCCATTTTAAAAAGAGAATTAAAAGCATTGGGCATAAAAAGTAATGAGTTGGCTGCAAGTGTGAATGAGCATAAACAAACCATTAGTGCCGTTCTGAATGAAAGAAGGGGAATAACTCCTAGGTTATCCATTAAATTGGCCGATTATTTTCGTGTAGAAGTTGATTATTTCATGTGTATTCAAGGGTGCTATGAGGTCAAACAGGAGTTGGAACAACAAAAAATGATTGGGATGACGCCGAACCTGACGCTTTTTCGAAAAGCTCTTTTTTGGGACACTGATTTTGAGCAGTTGGATTGGGAAAAAATGAAGTCAGCGATTATTTTGCGCATATTCGAACGCGGTAACGAGATGGAGATTCAAGAGATCATTTCATTTTACAGTCATTCTACTGTGAACCGAATCATCCAGCGTGCGAAAAACGATTTTCTGCCTTCGTTTGAAGAGAATGTAACGAAGTACTTGAAATAGGATGATTCTACACCGAAATACAGTTTCTGATAATTTGTGGGATGCACTCATTCTGCTGATGAGTGAGGATTTATTGTTTTTTGAAAAGGCCAATGACGATTTTGACCCAATATGTCTTCGGAACCATTATTGGGAATTGATCAAGCTCGATTTTGAAGAGAAGGTACAAAGTGAATTCAACAAGTAGAATGAATTTCATATCAACTTTTTTTGATGGGTTCTTTAATCGCGCTATACGCAAATCGCCACACCACTAGCAACCCGTTTTTCTTGCTACCTTTGCGGCGTCTACGATTTTTTAACGAGACAAACCAAGCATTAACAACCAAGCCGATTCACTTCGACAAATAGATTTACACACATTCCCATTGGGACGCTCCCGACATCGCATCTTATGAAACGCATCAACGAGTACAAAAAATTATTTCAGATTGAAAACGAAATCGATCTTGCCGAATTGAAATCGACCTACCGCAAGTTGGTGAAGCAATGGCATCCGGACAAATACCAGGATGGAGATCCGATGAAAGAGGAGGCTACGTTGATGGGAAGACAAGTGGTGGATGGCTACCATTTTTTAGTGAGCATAGCGCCAGAGACAACGGCAATCAATTTGCCAGAATACCAGAAAACCATCATGGAATGTGGGATCTACGACTTCAAGCACAAAGGATTGTTGTTGGAAATCACCTTTACGGATGGCTCGACTTATGAGTATTTTGGTGTGAATACCAACGTATTCAAAAAGTTCATGAGCACAGACAAGCCTGTACGTTTCGCAAAACGCTTTATTTACGATAGTTACCTGTACCGCAAATCGAAGAAAGCGTCTGAAGCGCATAGTGAGAGTGGAGAGTGAGTGCGGTGCTGTGGAACTTACGCACCTTGATCAGTGAGGTAATCGAATAAATGATCCTCAACGGCAGTTGTCAATTTATATGTCATGTGAACGACAGGTTCTTCGGAAACGGCCATTTTTTCTTGCTTAACGCTGCCAGGTAGAATATTGACCGGCCCTAAACAATAGAAATCAGTGCCTTCACCGTCTGATTTTTTCACGAAAAGTAGGATGAGTTTGGAGTCGAGCACGGCTTGGATTTCAGTGCTGGCAATTTTTCTGTTTGAACGAGATTCCCATGCAAACGTTTGTTGATCAATGAAATGATCGTTGTACTGAGTGCTTTTCGAGATTGAACTTGATTTCTGATAGGTGACAAAACAAGGTGTGCATTCGTTTTTTGTTTTATAGCCAAATACAGCACCACTGATATCTGCTTCCCAATTTAGAATGCGGCATACATCTTTTCGACTATATTTCTGACCTAACACAAAGCCATTAGTCAACTTAGTAAGCGTAAAACGTTTCTTGAAGGCATGCAGACCATACCGGACGTTATCGATCAAGTACTGCTTGAAATCATTTTTGGCAAGAGTGACGTTGAATTCTGATGTAAATGAAAAGGTGCTATGTTGAAATTCGACGATGTTTCTTGGTTTTCGGACGAATGCAAAATTGAGATTCTGTAGCACTGAATGCATGGTTTCTTCGCTTGGAATATATCCAAATTTACTCGTCATGTAGGCATTGAAGTTGGATAGTGAAACATGTTCTTGTTCGATGAGCAAGCTAAGCAATGCACTTTCTTCAACGCGTTTCGCATTGTTTATTTCTAACGAGAATAATTCTAAAAGCTCAATTTGATCCTTGGCGCAAACGTGTTCAAAATCGGTTTCGATCAGACGGAGGAAGTTGTAATAGGACTTTGAATAATCCACAAAACTAAAAGGGTCACGGGATCCATGTGCTACAAAATCCATCATCATTGGGACTCTTCCAAGCTTATGCTTCAATAATTTATAATCAGTGGTGAGGTCTTTCTTTAGCTGAAGATTTGCTGAATCAATGGCGGCAAAGATTTTCTCCTTGGTGATTTTATCAAAATTGATGGTGGACGTGCCAGGCATGAATTGACTTCCCGTTGAAATGAGATTTCGCAGAGTGTCTTTGTTGTAACTAGTATCTCCGTATAAGGCGATTGGAACAAGGTAATTATTGCTGTAGTTTCCGATGAAATCGATAACGGTCAAATACTCTTTGGTGTTTACTTTCCGCAATCCACGTCCCAACTGCTGCACAAAAATAATCGCCGACTGTGTCGGACGTAGCATGATGATTTGATTGATTCGAGGAATATCAATCCCCTCATTGAAAATGTCAACAGTAAAAATGTAATCGATTTTTTCGGAGAGTTGATCGCTTTCAAGTCTGCGAATTGCTTCTGCCCGTGTTTCCTCCGAATCATCACTTGTTAACGCGACGGTGTTGTAATATGCACCATTTCTCTTTCGAAATTTGTTGAATGCTTTGGATAGCTCGTGGCATTCATTTTTTAAAGAACAGAAAATAAGTCCACGTATATTTCCATCATCACATCCGTAAAGAGTTGCTTTCTCTATGATCCGTTCAATGCGTTCGTTTGCTGTAAGCAGATTGAAGTCGCTTTTGTCTTCGATGACTTGGTCGTTAATGCTCAGATCCGTCACTCCGTAATAGTGGAATGGACTAAGCATTTCTTCTTCTAAAGCTTTATGCAACCTGATTTCATAGGCAATCGTATGGTCAAACAACTTGAACACGTCAAGTCCATCCATACGTTCAGGCGTAGCGGTCATGCCGAGCATGAAAGCAGGCGTGAAGTAGTCCATGATTTTCTGGTAGGATGCAGCACCTGCTCTATGGGTTTCATCGATGACGATGTAGTCGAAATGGTCCTTCGCAAACTGGCGGATGTGTTCGTCTCTAGATATGGTTTGTACGGTTGAAAAGATGAAATCGGCCTCCAATTCACGTGACTCTCCCGAATAAAGTCCCATTTTAATATGGCTACCAAACAAGTGCTGGTAAGTTTCCATGGCTTTTTCGGCGATGGTTCTGCGGTGAACAATAAACAAAAATTTCTTTGGCTGAAAAGCCTTCACGTCGAAAGCAGAGAGGTAGGTTTTTCCAGTACCGGTGGCAGAGATGAGCAAAGCTTTGTTATTGCCTTTTTTTCGAAGCTGCTTGATGTTTTCCAATGCTTCACGTTGCATCAGATTGGGCTTTACTTCATGAAATTCTGTATACTGGGTCCGTTCTTGGATCTTCTTGTTGTATTCGAGCTGTTCTTTATTGGTGCAAAGTGCATTGGCTGTTAAGTTGCTACTTCCAATAATAAGATCAAACATGTCACCTTTTTTGAAAAGGTAACCTTTCGAATGAAAATCCCCATCGGTAACAATCTTGAGTTCAATGTTCTCGAACTGCAAGATCATACGCAATGCCTCAGGTTGAGTGAAATTGAGGTATTGAGAAGCAAGAATTTTCCCGGGGATTTTTCTTTCTTTAAGTTCGATAAGAGTATTTTTTAGTGTAGCAAGTCCACTCGTCGTAATAAACGCCACTGAAAGCCAGAATTCATCACAGGTGCGGAGTTCACGTTCGATTGTTGTCAGGACTTTTCTCCCAGTACCTTTATCGTTGACAACTAGTTGTGGCCGATATTCGCGGTTCGATTGAACCACTTTGTCGACGAATCCAGTTTTAAGACTTTCAAATAAATCTCCCTTCAACCAGGTCATTCCACACAAATTTTCTCCACAATTGGAACATCCGCTGCAGCCCAATCCAATCCGTTCAATTCACTTTTATCGAGCCATTTGAAGTCGGTGTGTTCGGTCAAGGTGAGTGTGTTATCTGTACAACTGCACAAGAAAGTATCCATCGTGAGGTGAAAATCAGGGTAGCTGTGTTGAACAGTCGTAAGAAACGCATCGACGGAGATTTCCATGTGCAGCTCTTCGCGAATCTCACGCTTCAAGGCCTCGATTTTGGTCTCGCCTTCTTCTACCTTGCCACCAGGAAATTCCCATTTCTGAGAGATGTACGCGTATTTTGCCGGCCCACGCTGAACACAGAGGATTTTGTGATCGCGGATAATAACGGCGGCAACTACAGAGATGTGCTTCATTTTCAGATTTCTAGTGCATCGAAAATAGTAAAAGCATTCAAGGTGGCCAGGGATCAATGGAAAAAATGAAAATACTTTGTAAACGAAGGCATGACTACTCGCTGATTCCGAATACTAATTGGTCCAGATTCCGATTGGTTATTGGCGAATTTACCCCTCCACATGAACATCCTTCACCTCACGAACAATTCTTTTGTAAACTGCTTTCGAATTCATGTCAAATTCGACAAAAGTGATGAAAACCGCCTCAAGTGTTTGGTCCTCATCCAATGGAAAAGGGACATAGGTACTCATTGGAATCCATTCATCTGGATTGTCGAGGAATAGTGTATGATCAATGTGTAGTTTAATGGATCCACTCAGCTTTTGCCAATGTTTTCCTTGGGGGATTAGAATGCTCATACGATAAATACGAATGAGATGAGGAAATTTATCGAGGACAAGTTTTTTTTGAAATTGAAGGGACTGAATAAAAGTAAAGTCATGTTCAACATGTTCATTGCTAATGAATTATATCTTTTTTGTGTAGATCAATTATTGTCCGATTTATATCCAAACATTGTTCACAGAACACTTTTCGTAATGGCTCGTAATCGAAAGCCTGAAAGGGAATGCCACACTTATTGATGAACATATTGCACCAGATGTTCCTATCCATTGTTTTATTCAAACGTAAGAGTTCTAAATAATAGAGGTCGCTTCCAGGGTCTTCAATGTTCACATACTTGACACTCATGTAATACGCATAAATACTGTCATTTATCGCTTTAACAGGAGCCATCATATTCAACCCATGTTCTGTATTGTCATAGTAGATAGCCATCTTGGCTAGTGAAATTAATTTTTCAGCACTTAATCCATTGTTTTTTTTGTAGTACTCATAGATCTGTGAAATACTTTGAATAGCTGTTTTACTATTTGCTTGGGGATCAGATTTTAAGAGATAAAACAATAACATGTAATTGGCATTCACATTCAAACGGTCTATTTGTGTGCGTGTGATCGAATCGTTAGCATAGATGGGTTTCATCTGATTCAAAATTTCAACAATTTCCTCAAACCTATTGATGTTTTTTGGAGCGATGTTTCTGTGTTTTTCCACTTCTCTTCGCGCTAAGAAATAATTAAATGGGTCGGTCAATAGGCTGAATTCCTTTTTTGATAGTTGTGAGATGTCTTGTTCGTGACGTTCTTTCCAATCTTTTTTATCGCTGAATTCTGCTTCAAATTCCAATCCATACAGTACAAATTTTTGAGCCAACTCACTATTTGTTATATAATTGGCGGGCATTTCTATATTCGCTAAAATGGATGGTTTAATTATTTTTTCAAGCACTGCGCGATGAGCGTAGGTATATAGCTTTGTGAATTGTTCATAATCTTCTGAAGCCAATTTTTTGTCTTTCTTGACCTTATTGTTTAAACTGGTTTTCAATCGATTGGCCTCGGTTTTAATGTAATAAGCCACATTTTCCTTATTACAGGGTTTCGAGTAATATACAGTTACTAACCCACGCCTTTGTTTCGACAGTATTTTTTCGAATTCGGCTGAACCATTTTTATTAAAATACTCAATCAATTCAGCATGCGATTTATTGGATAAATGGGACCAATTGGGATTCGTTTTTATTGCCTTATAAAAGCCTTCCCAGTCTGTTTTACTACTGATGGTTGTTTTGATATGATTTTTCTGGCTTTTACCAATGATATCTGCAATTGACTGGGCTCGAAGTTGTTGCAATTCGTAATTTTTCAATGAGTCCCCTTCAACGGAAGAAAAGGCAACGATTTGAATGGAATCAATTTGCCATCCATCTTTTTGATTGGTAAACTGGATTAGGTCTTTTTCTGAAAATGTGTACTCATTTTTTTTAAACTCAACTTCATCTTTAATTTGCTTCGTTTCGATACTGAAGTCGTAATCTCCCTCTGCCGCTGATTTGAAAATGTAATCCACAAATTTTACCGACTTCTTTTTGTTTCTTTTTTTAAAACCACTTTGTAATTCGAATTTATATTTTGGCTTTGTAATGATCCCGTTCAGTTTGCGTTCTCCATTTCTTCGGCTCGATTTGGAATAATAAATTGGATTATCACACAAGTAATCATCATAAATGACGATTTCTATGGCAAATCCATCCTTTCTATTGTTGAGCAGCTGTTGTACATATTCTGAATTTTCAATTCGCAAGGTTACATCTTTATTTTTATTATGCTTCAAGTTTATAAATGGTTTATAGTATACAAGATTTTGACACAATTCGCATTTCTCGGGCTTATCGTGTTTTAACCCGTATTCATAGTTTGGATTTTTTATTAACTCGTGTGGTTTATCACCAAAACTGTTAATGTTTAGGATATTGAATTCTGTAGGAAAAAAGTTCGTATTCTCAACAAAAGTTGTGGCGGAGCTGATCGAAGCGAATTTCTGACAGGCATAGATCATGTTGCTTTCTAAATTCATTTTAACACTGACCCCCGTGATTTGATATTTACAATTAATCATGTTGTCAAAATGCCTCTTCGAATGTACCCATCCATCGACGATAGAATCTGCTATGTCTTCGTATGTAGCTTTGAAGTGCTCAATGATTATATTTTCACCAACATTGTAATCTTTTGCCCCATAGTATTCCGCGCGTTTTTGAGGAGTTAATGTGTTTAAATTTCCGGGCTCTTCGTGCAAAAAAATCCCCGTGCTGTCCATGTATCGGCTATGGTGCTTAGACGCCACATAGAGAATCGAATCATTGTACAACGAGGAACACAGATATACTTTTCTCACAGAATCGATGCGCACTTTGATAAGGTGCTCAAGGAACTTCTCATTAAAGTTATAGGGGTCAAATGCAGTTTGTGATTGCGCGGAAAATGTGTAAAACAGTAAGAAAACAGCAAGAAAACAGACATTTTTTCGAACTTTTTTAGGTTGAGATAGGGGTGTCATTCAAGAAATGCTATAAAAGGTGGTTTAAATTACTTTATTTAATTGAAAATCAAATGATAACTAATTTTAAGGGTCTGAGGTCATTAATTGGCAGAATTGACTATCTTCAACATCGCTTATTTTTCTAGACAAACCGAAACATATATCTTATGATCGCACGAATTAAATCTGACTTCGATGTTATTTCATTCCTCTTACTATTAGTAGTCTAAAAAATGAAATCACCCTTAAATCAAACAAAAATCAGCTTAAAACCAAGCGTTGGTCAACCTTGAAAAATGCTATAGATTATTTCGATACCTTTATAAGTACTATCAATGAAAATGATTGTTTTTCTCATCTAATTTTGCACGGTAAAAGTGATTAAATACATTCAATATGAAAAAAGTAATCCTATCAATGGGGCTGTCAGTAGCCTTGCCGATTATGGCACAAAAGAGTGACGGAAGTCAAGCAAAATGCCCTGTGAATCATGGTGCGATGACGGAAACATCTTCGACAACAGAAACAATTCCTCAATCGTCTGTAGGGGGTACAACGAACAGCGATTGGTGGCCAAATCAATTGAATCTTGATGTGTTGCGCCAAAACTCATCGTTGACAAATCCTATGGGACCACAGTTCGACTACCGTGCGGCTTTTGCTTCCTTGGATTACTTCGCATTAAAAAATGAAATTAAAACATTGCTCACAACATCACAGGAATGGTGGCCGGCTGATTATGGCAACTATGGCCCTCTATTCATTCGTATGGCATGGCATAGCGCTGGAACCTACCGAAGTGGCGATGGTCGAGGAGGATCATCCGCTGGACAACAGCGTTTTGCCCCGCTAAACAGCTGGCCTGATAACGCCAATTTGGATAAAGCACGCCGACTTTTGTGGCCAATCAAACAAAAATATGGCGCAAGCATCAGTTGGGCAGATTTGATGGTGCTCGCTGGAAATGTGGCATTGGAATCAATGGGCTTCGAAACCTTTGGTTTTTCCGGTGGACGCGAAGATGTGTGGGAGCCTGAGCTGGATGTGTATTGGGGATCTGAAACGAAATGGCTTCAAGATAAACGCTACGCAGAAGGACGTCAACTCGAAAATCCATTGGCTGCAGTGCAAATGGGCTTGATTTATGTCAATCCAGAAGGGCCAAACGGAAACCCGGATCCACTTGCTTCTGCGAAAGATATTCGTGAAACATTCGGTCGAATGGGAATGAACGATGAAGAAACGGTGGCACTCATTGCGGGTGGACACTCCTTCGGAAAAACACACGGCGCAGGACCAGCAACGCATGTTGGTGTTGAACCAGAAGCTGCACCGATTGAAGAACAAGGACTCGGATGGAAAAGCACCTACGAAACAGGAAAAGGAAAAGATGCGATTACTTCAGGTTTGGAGGTTACGTGGACATCTACTCCAGCACAATGGAGCCACGATTACTTTAAATTCTTGTTCAAATACGAATGGGAATTGACCACAAGTCCTGCAGGGGCGAAGCAATGGGTG
>JAJTDQ010000166.1 GCA_021300505.1 Cryomorphaceae bacterium | reverse complement strand
AATGCGCTGGACCCAGACATGGATTTGAGAACAGGTGAAATTTCAACGGCACATCAACAAGGTCAACACACGACAACCTTTGCGGAAATGCATAAGTTGGCAACAGGTGGATACATCATCGATACACCAGGAATTCGTGCATTCGGAATTGTGGATCTCGAAAAGGAACATTTTTCACATTATTTCCCAGAAATGCGCGATCGAATAGGTGAATGTAAATTTCACAATTGTAAGCATTTGAATGAGCCTCATTGTGCTGTAAAAAAAGCAATCGATGAAGGAAAAATTGCTGAATCACGCTATGCGACGTACGTGCAACTAATGACAGAGGACGCTGATGATGTTCACCGTAAAAATATCTACGGATGAGAATTGTAATTCAGCGTGTGAGTGAAGCATCCGTTCGGATTGACAATAAACTTGTCGGTCAGATTGATGCTGGAATGATGATCCTTCTCGGAATAGAGGAGGCCGATGATCAGTCGGATGCGGATTGGTTGGTTCAGAAGGTACTCGGGCTGCGCATCTTTAGTGATGATGAAGGAAAAATGAACAGAAGCATTGCCGAAATAAATGGTCGTTTCTTGGTGGTGAGTCAGTTTACTCTACATGCATCCACGAAAAAAGGCAATCGCCCAAGTTATATTCGTGCCGCCCGACCAGAACATGCTGTTCCCTTGTATGAGTACTTCATTCACCAATTGGGAATGTTATCAAATACAACGATTGAAACAGGTAAATTTGGCGCAGATATGAAGGTGAGCCTTCTCAACGATGGACCGGTTACCATACTTATAGATTCGAAGAGTAGGGAATAAAGAATTACGAATTACGAGTTACGAGTTACGAGTGAGGAATATGGTGGCTGAGGTGCGACAGCAGTCTCGAAGCCACACTCGGGAGTGAAGAATTATGAGTTATGAGTTACCAGTCATGAGTGAGATTCGAGGTGGCTGAGGTTCCGTAGGAAGTCTCGAAGCCACACTTATGAGTTATGAGTTATGAGTTATGAGTTACGAGTTGCAAATTAAGTGTTAGAAACAAAAACACGACGAAGATTGAATAAGTCTTTCAGTCAGCCGCGGCTGACGGGTCTTTTGACTTATAGCGTAGCGGTCTTTGTCCTTCGAAGCTCAAGGAGCGAAGAAGTGTCTTTTGTCTTAATTACAAATTGCGAAGCATCAAATTCAACAAGGAATGACAATACAAGAAGCACAAGGAAAAATAGACCAATGGATTCAAGAGTATGGCGTGAGGTATTTCGATGAAATGACCAACATGGCTATTCTCATGGAAGAAGTGGGTGAGGTGGCACGTATCATGTCGCGACGATATGGCGAGCAAAGTGAGAAGGAATCGGATAAAAACAAGGACCTAGGTGATGAAATGGCGGATGTGCTTTTTGTACTGATGTGCATGGCAAATCAAACGGGTGTGGACCTCGAGAAAGCTTTGGAAAAGAACCTGGAAAAGAAAACAAATCGCGATCATTCGCGGCATAAAGAAAACGAGAAACTGAAATAATGACATTCGAAAATTTACGTCCTGAGCTGGCTGAATTGTTGGCTGAAAAGAATTTTACTGCACTGAATGAATTTCAAAATGCAGTGATTGATGGAATTCGGTCGGGAAGAAACACCCTTGCTGAGGGACCAGAAGGAAGTGGAAAAACGACTGCGGCTTTGGTTTCTGTTCTTCAGAAAGTGAATGAACCAGCGGAAGGTTCTCCCCGTGCAATCATCGTCTGTGCGAGTGATCAAAAGGCCTATGACTTGCATGCTGAGTTGTCAAAATATTGCCGTTGGTTAGATTTAACCGGAGACTTGGCGCATGACAGAGGAAATATCTTGCAACAACGAAATGATATTTTTGATGGCACGGAAATCATCGTTGCAACGCCAAAACGCTTGTACGAGTTGTACATTCAGAATGGGTTCAATGTCGGCAAATTGAAGATGCTGATTCTCGATGACATGGTGGAGTTGTTTCGCAAAGGACATAAAATGCACTTGATTCGCTTGTACGAAAGCTTGCCGAAATGCCAACACCTCTATTTTTCTACGACCTATGCTGAACGTCGAACTGCTGATTTTATCGAGGAATACTTGCCCATCTATCAAACAATAGAGGCTTAATTCTTTTATTTTCCAAGAACATGTCCTCGCCTCAAGTGTTTATTGGGTATGCGAGAAGAATTAGTTGCCTTACGTCCAATAATTGAGACGGCCCGAACATCGGATGTTTCCTCTATTGAGCTTTTTCAAAATGAAACACTTCGGCCAATCATCAAACTCCAACATGAGGTATTCATCGGCCTTGTGAAAAGTCAACCTAAGTTTGAGGACCTGCTCGTCAAGAAGGGTACATCCCAACAATTTCATGACAAAATCCGAACGTTTTTAGTTAAACAGCCTCACCTCAAACATGTATTGAACGGAATGGTCATTGGCATGTTTACAGCGGAAGAGTTGGTGACATATACCAAGCATGCAACAGATTTCAATAAGCGAATCTCCGGAATGATTTGTCAGCGTATTGCGGATACGTTTTATTAATCGGACTATATAAAACAAAAAAAGGCCTCGATGTGAGACCTTTTTTTTTGGTGATTACTTTTCTTATTCGCTGATTATAATGCGTTCGCTGCTTTGCTCTCCATTTTCTGATGTGAAATATACTGTGTAAACTCCGCTCTTCAAAAGAATGTTTATCTCATCTTTACTCATCATTTTTCCATTTGACTCGTACACTTTCATTCCGTAGGCGTTGTATACTGAAAAACCTTCAAGATTTTCTTCAGCGCGAACATGGATGTTCTGAACCGCCGGGTTTGGATAAACCGATCCCAATTGTACAGTGCTTCCTCCTGTGAAACTAATCGTTTGTCCAGTTACTGGCTTTGGTTTCTTTGCAAAAACATTGAAATCTTTTGCTGCAGAACAACCGTTTTCATCGGTTACATTCAAGTAGTAGTGACCAACCCCAATTTGTGTCAAGTCCTGTGTTGACGCAACTGCTGTTCCACAAAGAAACCATCTGTCCCCAAGCATCTTTCACCGTAATTGTATACAGACCTGGTGTAAGGTTGGAAATGTAGTTGACATCTTCTGGCGCATTGTTCGACCAATAATACGTGTAGGGCGCGTTACCTCCAATCGGATGAACAATGATTTGTCCTGTGGCAACTCCATAGCACAAAGGCTGATTGACAATGGTTGACAATGACATTGGTGTCTCTTGCGCAAATGCAGTTAATGATACTAGGAACATTCCTGTCGTTGCAATTTTCTTGATTGAGTTCATTTTTGTTTTCATGGTTAAATGTGTTTTGTGTTTCATGAGACAAAGATGAAGCTGTTCGATTAGCTATCTATGGAATAGTGTTCTGAACCCATTCAAATTCAGTAAGTGAACCTAAGAGGAGATAAGTGTTTCTACGTAAAGCAGGGTTGATTTTGACCGAAAAAGGTAGATTTAGCTGTTGCGAAGAAGTGCCGCAACATGACGGTCAATAGGAAAGTTAAGGGTGTCTTCGGTCAAATCCCTCAAGGAAACCCATCGATGGCATTCACCTTCTTCCTTCAATGGTAGGGCATGTTGATTGACCACAATATCGTCGAGTTGATCACTATGCACTCTATAATAGCAGGCTATAATTTGATCATTCGGATGAAATGCGGAGGGCTGAAAGTAATCATTGATATAGAAAAAGTCACCCACCTGAACTGTTATTCCCAATTCTTCCAGAAACTCTCGTTGCAATGCCTCCGCGATTCCTTCACCAAACTCAACGCCACCGCCTGGGAATTTTGTGAATGAATACCCATTCCGGCATTCATCAGAAAGCAATACTTCTCCATGCGCATTGAAGAGCAGTCCATAAACGCGTACGTTAAAGCGTTGCACAGGCATAAGGTCGCGGTAATTTATTTTTCAAGAATAGACTTGATGTCGGGGCGAAAATACAACTCCGACTTCAGTACTTTACCATCCTCACGGTAGATTGGTTTTCCGTCGGCATCCAATTTACTCATGTTGGAACGTTGAATTTCTTGAAACACTTCTGCCATTTTATCTTGTAAGCCGTGTCGTAGGATTGTTCCGCAAAGAATATAAAGCTGATCACCCAATGCATCGGCAATCTCCACTAAATCTCCTTTTTGCGCAGCCTCGAGGTATTCTTCGTTTTCCTCGCGCATCAATTTGTAGCGCAACATCACATCGGCTTCAGTCAAGTCACTTGTTGGACTATAATTGTTTTGAATCCCAAACGCATTGTGAAATTCCTCTACAGCGCCAATAGTTTCTTTTAGTGTCATATTGATTGATTTAGTTGAACGTCAAAAGTACATCACGCAAGGCTTAATGATGTTAGGAAAAAACGCACAATTTTCGGTTTTTATCAACCGGAAATAAGTTAGACTAGTGGACTAAAGCATCCAGATCTTCCCAAAAGGTTGGATAACTTTTGCTTACCGATTCACTTCCCTGAATGACGATTGGATCTTTAGAAAACAGTCCGCAAATCCCAAGGGTCATGGCGATGCGATGGTCGTTGTGCGCTTGAACTTCTCCTCCTTTAATGGTTGACTTGCCGTGAATATGCAATTCATTGTCGAGGTGTTCAATAGTAATTCCCAGCTTCAGAAATTCGGAACACAAGGCTTCTGCACGATTACTTTCCTTATGGATCAGTCGATGCGCACCGTGAAGAATACTCTTACCAGGGATATATGCAGCCAAGGTGACCAAGGCTGGAAAAAGATCTGGGCAGTCGTTTGCATCAAATTCGAATGGCTGTTTATTTGTCCCATTGACACGCAATCCTTCTGA
>JAJTDQ010000044.1 GCA_021300505.1 Cryomorphaceae bacterium | reverse complement strand
TCATTCTAAGCGTTGTGAAGTCTGGTATAAAACGCATTTCTGCTTCGGGAGTTGCTGTTGTAAGCGACACGCCGGATATCACCAATGCACGCATCGAATTTGACAATGGCTGCGTTGCCAATTTAACGGCCTCTCGTATTTCTATGAAAAACATGCGAAAATCAAGGTTCTTTCAAAAAGATGCCTACATCAGCGTTGACTTTCTTGATCGTCAATTGGAAGTGGTACGCATGGAAGATGTGGATGGTGAAGCCGACCCGTTTGATGTGGTACTCGAATTGGGTAATGGAAGGCCTGCAAAGAAGATACTTTTCGATAAGCCTGAATTACCTGAAATCAATGCAATTAAAGAAGAACTTCATGCCTTTGCTCTTTCAATAATAAATGACGAAGTGCCACCAGTACCTTTAGAGGCTGGAGCAATGGCTTTGGAGGTAGCGCATCAGATCATTGAGAAAATTAATATCAATTCACCGCTTATTTCGGACAATAACATTTAAACTTTTCCGTTAAAGGACTCGCTTATGAAACAGTTTTTTCTTTTTATGATCGTTGGATTGATGTTGAACTCGTGCATCAAAAATAATCCCGACCCATCATGGATAGAAATCACTCCTTGGACCTTAGTTGCCAATTCAAATTCTCAATATCCTACTGGAGAATTGACACATTCGTTTTCGGATGCTTGGGTGTATGTCAATGATGAATTAATCGGAGTTTTTCAAGTTACTGACACCTTGAAAATTCCTGTTTTGAAATCAGGAGCGGTGAACATCAAAATATATCCTGCTATCCGAAACAATGGTGTTTCCGCAACGAAAAAAATCTATCCTTTTGTTGAGCGCTATGAAATCAATACGACATTGGTGCAAAACCAAACTTTGCAAATAAATCCAGTTACGCGCTATTCAAGCATGGTTCGTTTCGCGATTGAAGACTTTGAAGATCCAGCTATAAAAATTGTAAACGACCCAAATTCAGCTACTCAAATGTCGCAAGGGAACGATCCTGCAATTTTACAATGGGGCAATTTCTATGGTTTTGTTAATTTAAATGAGACGGACTCCACATGGGTTGCTTACACCAACTTTGAGTCTGTTAATGAAGCAAATTTACCTCGTGGTGAAGAAGTTTATCTTGAAATTGATTATTACAACACCAATAATGTCGTTACCGGACTACTTTGGATTTCATCATCTTCGATTAAAAACAATACGAACTATCAGTTGAATGACCAGGATCCTTCTTCGGTGAAGTGGAAGAAAATTTACATCGATTTGAAAGAGCTTGTTTCCAATTCGCCTGCGGGATCTTATTTCGAACAGTCGTTTCAGGCTATTCTCGATAAGGACGACACTGAAGGTTTAATCGTTATTGACAACATTAAAGTGGTTCATTTTTAATGATGCAGCACCGCTTTTTAGTCTTTATTCTAATCCTGATTGACTGGGTTACAGCCTCGGCTGCCTGGTTTTGCTTTTATTATTTCAGAAAAACATCGATTGAACACAGTGATTTCTCAGTGAACATGTCATTTTATATGGGGATGATTATCGTTCCGGTGCTATGGCTGCTTTTGTATTATTTACAAGGCACTTACCATGACATTAAACGAATTTATCGCTTACGCGTGTTTAATCTTTCATTTGGAGCGACATTCATTGGTAGCGTAGCTATCTTCTTTACTTTGTTGCTTGATGATGCTATCGTTGAGTATCATCAATATTACCGTTCGATCCTTTTTCTATTTTTAATTCATTTTTCATTCACCGTTGTTCCTCGATTGGTATTTTCATCCATTCTTGTGAGTCGCATCCATTCTGGGAAATACCGTTTTAAAACACTCTTAATTGGTGGTAGTGATAAAGCAGTAGATATTTATAATGAAATTATCTCTATGCCGAAGTCAATTCATGAATTCATTGGTTTTGTGAATATCAATGGGGTGGATAAACTACTAGATGATCGTTTGCCCTATCTCGGACATTTAAATGATTTGGAAACTGTACTTAGAGATCACCATGTTGAAGAGGTGATTATCGCACTTGAGAGCACTGAACATGAAAAGTTGCGGTCTATTGTCTCTCGCTTCGATGGGGGAGGGATACGGGTGAATATTCTTCCAGACTTGTACGATATTCTCTCTGGTTCGGTAAAAATGACCAACCTATTCGGTACCTTATTGATTGAAGTAAATGCTGATTCCATGCCGGTGTGGCAGCAAGCTATAAAACGTTTCTTGGATGTTCTTTTATCGGTGATTGCTACGATTTTACTGATTCCTGTTTTCTTGTTTTTGGCTGTGGCGGTTAAAATGTCATCTCCTGGACCAATATTGTTCTTTCAGGAAAGGGTTGGGAGAAATGGAAGACCTTTTAAAATCATCAAGTTCCGAACGATGTATGTAGGATCAGAGAAGAGTGGCCCGCAGTTGTCTTCCTCCAATGACCCTCGAATCACCCCGATTGGACGATTTATGCGCAAGTTACGCTTGGACGAGTTTCCTCAATTTATCAATGTGATTAAAGGCGACATGTCTTTGGTTGGTCCGCGCCCAGAACGTCAGTTTTACATTGATAAGATCGTTGAATTTGAACCGCAATACCTTCACTTAACGAAAGTGCGCCCAGGTATTACTTCTTGGGGGCAGGTGAAATATGGGTATGCAGAAAATGTAGAGCAAATGCTACAACGCATGAAGTTCGATCTTTTGTATTTGAAAAATCGTTCTTTAGCGTTAGATTTTAAAATCATGCTTTATACGGTCATGATCGTGCTTCGTGCAAAGGGTAAGTAGTTACTTGACTTCGAATCTAAACATGGCTTGGCCATTCAGACTTCCTTCTAAGACATCACCAATCGCAACAGGACCAACACCCTGAGGTGTTCCAGTGTAAATTAAGTCACCTGTTTTTAATGTCATAAAACGGGAGACGTAGGCAATGATCTCATCGATGGAGAAAATCATGTCGTGCGCATGTCCTTGCTGCACTACCTCACCATTCTTGCGCAATTCGAACGATATTTCTTTGGGATTGACATTTTCTGTTTCCTGAAACACATCGGAAATAGGGGCGCTGTTTTCAAATGATTTTGCAATTTCCCAAGGTAAACCTTTGGTTTTGCATTCTTGCTGTAGATCGCGCGCAGTGAAATCTATGCCAAGTGTCATCTCGGAGTAATACTTGTGTGCAAACTTTGCTTGAATATTCTTTCCTGCTTTGTTGATTCGGTAAACGAGCTCACATTCATAATGTAGGTCAGAAGTGAAATCAGGATAATAGAAATCTTGGCCATTTTTCAAAATGGCTGTATCTGGCTTCATAAAGAAAACGGGCACTGTTGGTACCTCGGTATTCATTTCCTTCGCATGATCTGCATAATTTCTTCCGATACAAATGATTTTCATCTTATTTGAATTTATTCTTTAATGCCTCTAGTTTAGCGTTTAAATCAGTATTGTCGTCTTTCTTTGCTTCTTCGCGGTCGGCTTTCATTTTATCCATCTCTGCACGTAGGCATTTCTTCGTGTACAGCGGAAAGTCGGCATCGAGCATCCAACCGTAATATCCTGGTTCGATGCGCATAACTTCACGGATTGTTTTCCCTTTGTGTTTGCCGAAGTTATACATCGCTTCTCCATGCTCATTGATGGCTAGACGTCCAGCGAAATCGAGTAGATTGTAATTCCCAGCTTTCGAAAAGGATGATAGATAATCCACATTGTTTTCTAGGCTGTCATAACGATCGAGTTGAGCGCGAAACACATCCAAGGTTACACGTGCATCATACAATGCGTTGTGCGCATTCTCCATTGGTTTTTCGCAATAGAACTGATAAGCAGCAGCAAGTGTGCGTTGTTCCATCTTATGAAAAATGTTCTGCACATCTACAAAGCGGCGAGAAGAAACGTCAAAATCACAACCTGCGCGCATCAATTCTTCAGCAAGAACAGGAATATCAAATTTATTTGAGTTATATCCTGCTAAATCTGAGTCACCAATAAACTCAACCACTTCATCAGCAATTTCATCAAATTTAGGTGCTTCAGCAATATCTTCATCGAAAATGCCATGAATGGCGCTTACCTCTGCTGGAATAGGCATGCATGGATTTACACGACGAAGAAATTCACTTTCAGAACCATCTGCTTCGACACGGATGATTGCGATTTCTACAATTCTGTCTGTGGTGATGTTTAATCCTGTAGTCTCAAGGTCAAAAATGGCAATCGGACGAGTAAGCTTAAGTTGCATAGATTAGTAATTGCTGTCAATAAAAAAAGTCCGGCAATACCGGACTTTTTATTGATCATGTATGTATTATTCAGTTTTCAAACCAACGAACTGGTAAGGCTTGTACTTGTCTTTGTCTTTAAAGTCTTTACTGTATTCAGGACCGTCAACAATGGCTGTAACGATGACCACGTTCACTTTTCCTTTCAATTCAGGAATGTTATCGAAGTAAGTCGAAAGGTCATACTTCATGTTTTCCGCACGAATCTTCGCAAGGTTTTCGTTTGATTCGTATGTTTTTGTTGGAACTTTAGAAGAAGAGGAGTAGATGTTTATTGTTACCTTCTCACGACCTTCTTTCAATTGTTTTTCTACCTCTTTAACGAATTCTTTCAAATCACCTCGGTTCGTGTACAACTTGTTTTTATTGTAATCAAAGTAGTGAATGAACTCCACATTCTTGTGTGTGGAAGCAATAACTGTTTCGATTTCCTGAACTGTATCTTTCGGGAAAACGAATTGTTTACCTTTGACATCAAGAATGTAATTGCGTACAATCTCTTGGTAACTAACATTACATTTAGTCGTGAATGTTTCTTCATAAATCACAACATTGTCTGTCGCATTAAAGTAAGAAATTTGGTATGTCTTACATGGTTTCAGTCCTGTCATAAATTGACCGTCACGCAATCTTGGAAAGATGCTGCGATTTTGTTCCATTGGTTCACAGTCATCACAAGTCAAGCGCACGTTAATTGCGAAATCTTCAGGTAGTTGGCTGTTGTCTGTTGTTTTAATGGAACCTTTGAAAACGGCCACATTTTGAACGCCAAGAAAATCGTTTTGGATTTCGTAGATGTCTTTGTCACCCATTCCACCTTTGCGCGATGTTGTCATGAATCCACGAAGACCATCGATCGTCGTTGTGTAGAACAAGTCATCTTCTGTAGAATTGAACGGATAGCCAAGGTTTCTTGCGTCAGACCATGTTCCATCTTCGAGAAGGTCACACACCAAGATATCATATCCACCCATACTGCGGTTACCGTTTGTTGCGAAGTACAGCATGCGGTTATCGATAGAAACGAAAGGAGCATCTTCATCGTTTGGTCCGTTGATTTTCGGTCCAAGGTTAACTGGTGCACTCCATGTGTTAGCATCGATGCGTTGAGAAAGGTAGATGTCTTTTCCTCCATATCCACCTGGGCGGTCAGAAGTAAAGAACATACGAGAACCATCCGAAGAAACCATACAGTGTGTTTCCCAGAATTCAGAGTTCACTGATGGTGCATCGTAGAACTTAATGTCATTGAATTTTCCAGAATAAAAATCAGAGTAGTAAATATCACCTGATCCAGTTGAATCTTCATAAATATAGATTCTACGTTCGTCAGCACTTACAGCAAGCGTTGCTTCATTGTTTGCTGGCAGGCAGAACTCGATGCGTGTCGGTGCTGTCCAAGTAGAATCTGGATTCATGTACGACACATAAATGTCCTCTGGAGTTTGATTTCGGATAGGATCACGGAAATCGTCAGTCTTACCTTTTTCCCAAGCTCTTTTCGATGTGAAGAAAAGCGAAGTTCCATCCAGTGAAATTACTGGTGCGTACTCAGGGTTTTTACTGTTGATTGTGTTACCAACGTTCTTCAAGATGACGTTTACCGGGTTGTTAACCGCATTTTTTGCAATTGCACATTGTTCAATTCTCAACTTTGCCTCTATGATTAAACCGGAAGTAGATTTGGATGCTGCGATAAATTTGTTATAGAATTCAATCGCTTTGTCCATTTGCATTGTCGCATGGTAACATGTCGCCAAGTGATAAAGGGCGTCAATAGGAGCGCTTTTTTCTTTCGAACTATACAAATCAAAGTTTACATCCGTATTGGTAACCGCTTTTTCAAGGTAAGAAATTGCCCCAGCGAAGTTCTGTTGAACACGAATCACCAAATATCCTTTACGGTAGTTGTAATTGGCCGATTCAGGATTGAGCGAAATAAGTTTATTCGCAATCATCTCTGCTTGATACATGTAGTTTTCTTGAACCATGGCAGAATTCTCACGAACCAATTCGTCTTCAGAACTAGTGTTAATGAACATTAGAACTTCGTCATCTGTCTTTTGTGCAGTCAAGGTTAGACTGATGAATAACGCGCTGAAAATGAGCAAAAATTTGCTTTTCATGTATGGTTGTATTAGGTTAATTTTTTAAGTTTTGGAATACTTTTTTCTTTAAGTTCATCCTAAACGAAAACATATTCGGCGACTAAAGTACTAAATAACTACCAAATAGACATTAAAATGTTTGTATTTGAAACGAAATTTAATAATCTGTTTAATTCGAGCAAATTATATTTTCATCCCTGAAACGAATGTTTATTCTGCCGAAAAAATAAAAAAAAAGCAGCCTAAGCTGCTCTTATATTAAAATTCTCTATTCGAATCAAATTGTTCCAGATAATCAGCAACTCTTCGTACAAATTGTCCTCCCAAAGATCCGTCAACCACTCGGTGGTCGTAGGAATGGGAAAGGAACATTTTGTGGCGAATTCCGATAAAATCTCCATGTGGTGTTTCAATCACTGCAGGAACCTTACGAATCGCACCCACCGCCAATATTGCAACTTGAGGTTGGTTAATGATCGGTGTTCCCATTACGTTGCCAAATGTACCCACATTGGTTACGGTGAACGTTCCGCCTTGAATATCTTCAGGTTTCAATTTATTGTTTCTGGCATTGTTTGCCAACTCATTCACTGCTTTAGTGATTCCCACCAAGTTCAAACAGTCAGCCTTCTTGATCACTGGAACAATTAAATTCCCTGAAGGAAGTGCTGTTGCCATTCCAATATTGATGTCTTTGCGTTTTATGATCGTTGTACCACTTACAGAAACATTGATCATTGGGAAATCCTTGATGGCTTTCACAATGGCTTCGATGAAGATAGGCGTAAATGTGATGTTTTCATTCTCGCGTTTCAAGAATTCACCTTTCACCTTATTTCTCCAATTCACAATGTTAGTCACATCTGCCTCAACATAAGAAGTAACGTGAGGTGCGACATGAACGGACATCACCATGTGTTCAGCAATCAATTTGCGCATGCGATCCATTTCAATAATCTCGTCACCCGGATTCGGAATAACCACAGGTCCTTTGATGTGCGCATGGGCATTCGTTTCAACCGGTGTAGCAACTGCTTTTGGAGCTTCGACTACTGCCTTTGGTGCAGCTGCTGTTGGCACAGCGCCTCGATTTTCGATGTGTGTTAGTATGTCTTTCTTCGTAACACGCCCACCTTGACCAGTTCCGGATATGGTCTCCAATTCATCCATTCCTATCCCTTCTTTCTCAGCAATACTGCGAACAAGAGGCGAATAGAACTTACCTGAAGGTCCGTTTTTGTCAAGATCCAACGTTTCATCTTCGTTCATGTCTTGGGCAACTACCGGTGCAGAAACGGATTGAGCGACCGGATTTGCTGCAGGCGTTGCTTCAACAGAATCACTTCCGTCGGTAGAAATGATTGCGATAACATCTCCAACTTGAGCGACTTGGTCCTTTTCAAAAAGCTGTTTGATCAGAATTCCACCAGCCTCGGAAGGCAATTCATTATCCACCTTGTCTGTGGCTACCTCTACCAAAGGCTCATCGATTTCAACTTTGTCGCCGACGTTTTTTAACCAATTCGTGATGGTTGCTTCGGTAACACTTTCTCCCATCTTCGGGAGTCGGATTTCTATTTGTGCCATAATTTCCGGGTTGGAATATCTGTTTATAACGAGGACAAAAGTAATGTAAAATTCAATTTTGACAAGGGGACGGATGCTTTTATCGGTCTAGTTTTCTCCACGCTTTCGTTAGTATGGATAGATCATTGGATGTGCGGTAATCTCGCGCATAAATTAAATCAAGCTTATCTGACAAAGATGGATCAGGAACGGATAGGCCATCCGAAGGTGAAAGAATACCAGGTTTTAGTCGAGGAAGTGCCCTTGGACTTTTTTCATTCAGATCACCATAACCAACAATTGATCGTTTCCCAGTAATGATGGAAAGTACATTCCTTAAAAACTTCATCTTGGATGCGTAACTCCAGATGAGAATTGGAGAAAAAATAAATAACATTAAACCAAAAATAAGGTCAAATGATCGTTTAGCGCGTTGATTTTCGGGTTTACTGATTGCATCAATGTTCAATACATAAAGATCTCCAGCCGTTTCGATGGAGTTACTGCCGATAAGTGAAAAACTGTCGGGCTGCGCAATTTTAAAATCTATCCCTTTCGAATCAATTTCTGTCATCCAACTGATAATCTCGCGCGCACTTGTGTCTCTCGCGCAAAATACGATTTCATCAATCTTGTGAATGTGCGCAATTTGGTCCAACTGACTAATTGTACCAACAGATCCTGGTGCTTTTTCAGAGCCAACGGATACATGCTCGATCAACTCAATCTTTGGATAGGTCTGGATAAGCAACGCTTTCACACGTTCAAATTCATCACTTTTCCCGACTACCGCAAAGGAACGCGATTTTGTCCCTCCTAGGCTAAACGATTGACTATGGGCAAAGTGCAAGAATATGCGTGAAAGAAGATAGTACGAGATGGTCCACAAGGCACCAAGTAAAATGTACAAGCGGGAGAATTGCCAGTCTTTGGGCAAGAGTGCGTACACCACAAGTATTGCAATTGTTCCAGGCACACTGGCTTTGACAAACTTAAGCAGCTTCAAAGGCTTGTCGTAGCTTCCAATGAAGAGTTGTGCGATTAACCAGACCAAAGCGTAAGCCGGAATGGCGATTTTAATAATTTCAGAAGGAAAGCGAATGTCAACATGTTTCCATCTGTCTGTCAGAGCAATGAGTCCCATGCAAATAATCAAGAAATCAACAACGGGAAGGGTTGCTCGGCGAATGAATCGAGAAACGATGGCTAAGGACGCTCGAAAATAGATCGCTGCGTTTATAAGGAAGGAGAAAAGCCATGCATTTTTTTGAGAGAAGTGCTTCCGCGCGAAAATAACCATGGCTCGGTAAAACACAAACACGTAGTTCACTGAACTTTTCTTTGTGCTTTCTCCTTTGTAGTGGATAATGCGTGTTTCGGGGAAATAATAATTCTTGTACCCGCCTTTTTGAATCCGGTAGGAAAGGTCGATGTCTTCACCGTACATGAAAAATGCTTCGTCGAGCAGGCCTACTTTATCAAGTGCCTCACTTCTCATCAGCATAAATGCGCCACTTAGAATGTCAATTTCATTGGTGTCAAATTCACTCAAGTAACCAAGATGATAGGAGCCAAAGCGTTTCGATTTAGGGAATATTCTTGATAGCCCAAAAATCTTGTAAAAGGCAACAGCAGGAGTAGGTAAACCTCGTTTTGATTCAGGAAGGAAGATTCCTTTTCCATCAACCATGCGTACCCCCAATCCACCGGCGTCATCATGGGAATCCATGAAGTCAATCACCTTCGAAAAGGTGTCTTCCTCAACAACAGTATCTGGGTTTAGCAATAAAACGTATTTGGCATCAGATAATCGAATCGCCTGATTGTTTGCTTTAGAAAATCCAAGGTTCTCTTTGTTGTCGATGAGTGAGTATTCCGGAAACTTGTTTTGCACCATCTCTACAGAACCGTCGATCGAATTGTTGTCCACGACAAACACTTGACCATTGACTCCTTCCATGGCCTTGCGCACTGAATTGAGGCATTGCTCAAGGAAAAACTCAACATTGTAGTTGACAATGATGACAGAAATGCAGTATTGAGGTTTTTTACTCACGTTTAATCAATCACTGCGATGCAGGAAATTTCTATCGGAACATCCAAAGGTAATTTTGCCACTTGAACAGTTTCGCGAGCTGGAGGAACATTCGAAAAATAGGAAGCGTAAATTTCGTTTACTGCCGCAAAGTCATTCAAGGTCCTATGGGGGCAGGAGCTCCAGGAATTTGAATGACAATTTTCATGACTTTTTTGTTGATTGAGTTAAGGAAATCGAATTTGTAGCCTCGAACTTCTATTAACTTTGTGCAAGTTTAACAAAATATGCGCAAACCATTGAGACTGTTATTGGTTGATTTCAAGGATTCGTTCACGTTCAATTTGTTTCATGCGTTTGAATCACTCGGCGCTGAGGTGGATGTGATCGAGGATGGAGCTGAAATCTCGGAACAGCAAATTCTTCAATATGACGGGGTGATTTTATCGCCAGGACCAGGTTTGCCTGAAGAAACAACGTCAATGTTTTCTGTCATTTCAATGGTTAAAGGAAAAAAACCACTTTTAGGCGTATGTTTAGGGATGCAAGGTATTGCTCAATACTACCATCTTTCTTTGTATAACATGAATATGGTCAAACACGGTGTTTGTACAAACGTAAATCAGGTCAAACCTTCACCACTGCTTGATGGACTACCGACCACTTTTCAAGCAGGGTTGTACCACAGTTGGGCGGTGAAAACAGAAAATCAACTGGAATTTGTGGTCACTGCAATTTCCGAAGATCAAGTCACCATGGCCATTCAAAAGTTAGAAGACAAGGTCTTCGGAGTTCAATTTCATCCAGAATCAGTGCTCACCCCCAATGGAATTAAGCTTTTAGAAAATTTCATTAAAATTTGTTCTCCAGAAACATTTTGAATTGAACAAATGTTAATTTTGAGAGCAACTTAAACTTAACGTCATGAAACAGATACTTTTTGTCCTTGCTTTATTCGCATCCATGAATTCATTCGCCCAAACATGTGTTGGAAAGTGGATTACGATTGATGATGAAACCAATAAGAAGAAATCTATTGTAGAATTATATAAGGTTGATGGGAAGCTTTATGGTAAAATCATTTATTTGTTTCCACGTGAAGGACGTGAAGAAAACCCGAAATGTAAAAAATGTACAGATGACCGCAAAGACCAGCCACTTGTTGGATTACAGATTGTACGCAGCCTAAAATGGGATGGAGAAGAATGGGAAGGCGGAACGATTGTCGATCCAGAGAACGGAAAAATCTATACTGTAAAAATGTGGTTGGAGGAAGGTAATGCGAATCTTTTGAACGTACGCGGTTATGTAGGGCCAATTTTCAGAACCCAAAAATGGGTGCGTGTTGAATAAATTTTAATTCTCCCTAAACATTAAGGGGTGTTTATTGTTTATTCAAAAAAAGATATCTTTAGGATGAAAAACACCACCTTACTCACCGTATTACTTTTACTGCCAATGCTTGTTTTGGCGCAAACTGGTAAAGTTTCAGGACGCGTTTTTAATGCGCTAAACAATGAACCTTTGCCTTTTGCAAAGGTAATTGTTGTTGACCAGCAGAAAGGTGCTGTTACCTTGGAAGATGGTACATTTGAAATCGTTGGATTAACACCAGGAATCTACAATTTTAGAGCGAGCGTTTCAGGTTTTCAGGATTTGATCATCAATGAAGTCACTGTAACCAACGCACGAACGGTTGAGCTAAATTTTCCTTTGGAAATGATGGTTGTCGACAAGGAAGAAGTTATCGCAAAAGCGTCTCCTTTTGTAAGAAAGGATGAATCACCGGTTTCTTTAAAAACGTTAAATGCCACAGAAGTAGAACGTTTGCCTGGTGCAAATCGCGATGTAAGTAAAGTGTTGCAAGCCCTACCAGGTGTGGCTGCGAGAGCTACTTTTAGAAACGATATCATCATTCGTGGTGGTGCTCCTGGAGAAAATAAGTTTTATCTCGACGGTATTGAAGTTCCAAATATCAATCACTTTGCCACTCAAGGTTCAAGCGGTGGTCCTGTGGGGTTGCTAAACGTTAACT
>JAJTDQ010000043.1 GCA_021300505.1 Cryomorphaceae bacterium | reverse complement strand
AATATTGGCTGAAATTTTTCCGTTGACAATGCGAAAGGCCTCTGCACTTAAATTCACATGTTTGAAATCCAAATGATCAAAGTCAATTCCTTCTGGATCATGTTTTTGACGATAATCTGTGTGCTTAAAATCAACATCGATCAATTGCAACCTCCGAAGTGAAACGGCCATCGGTTTTGATTTGGATGGTTTGTCGCTTGCGAAGTAGTCAATGATAAACTGGAAATTGAATTCGCCTGTTTTTTTATCTATTGACAAATGAATGACACCACCGTCTAGCTCAGCTTCACCTAAGTCAAGTATGTTTTTCTTTAAATCAAGCTTATCAAGTGTCGCGTAAATGGTGTGAATGGACGCCAAGGTATCTCGATCGTGGTCCAATACCAAAACGTCATCTAAGGCAACGCGATCGATGAAAATGATGGAAACAGAACCAACTTCAACGCGTGTATTCCATTCTTTCGAAAGAAATGCGGCGGCTTTTTTTGCTAGATAGGTTTGAACAGGTGAGGTGCGAATGGCAAATGCAAAGGCAATCAACAAAATGAGAATCCATTCAAAAGAAATCCCAATTGTACGGCCAATTATTTTAAGTATTTTTGTCATTCGCAACACAAATTTACTGAAAGTTGAGTCAAAAAGAGGTAATCATCTTAGGGATTGAGTCATCTTGTGATGATACATCCGCTGCGGTACTTAAAAATACGGCTATTTTATCGAATGTAACGGCAGGACAAAAGATCCATGAACAGTATGGAGGTGTAGTGCCCGAGCTTGCAGGACGTGCGCATCAACAGAACATTGTTCCAGTTGCGGATATTGCGCTAAAAAAGGCAGGGATTTCGCTATCAGACATCGATGCGATTGCGTTTACACGTGGTCCAGGTTTGATGGGTTCCTTGGTTGTTGGGACAAGTTTTGCAAAAGCACTTTCACTCGGATTGAATATTCCGATGATCGACGTCAATCACATGATTGGTCACGTTTTGGCGCACTTTATCGACGATGAAAACAAACCCAAACCGTCCTTTCCTTTTCTTTGTTTAACAGTGTCTGGCGGACATACACAAATCGTATTGGTCGAGAATCATTTGAAGATGAAAGTGATCGGAAGTACGATTGACGATGCCGCAGGTGAAGCATTTGACAAAGCAGCAAAATTATTGGGCTTTCCTTATCCAGGTGGGCCATTGGTGGATAAACATGCTCAACTCGGAGATCCCACAAAGTTTCAGTTTTCGAAGCCCAACATACACGGGTATGATTTCAGCTTTAGTGGCTTGAAAACGTCCATTTTATATTTCTTACAGAAGGAAACAGCAAAGAATCCAAATTTTATTTTAGAGAATTTAAATGATTTGTGTGCCTCAATACAATCAACGATCATTGAGATTCTCCTGAAAAAATTGACCAAAGCAGCAGGTGAGTTAGGTATAACAGAAATCGCAATCGCAGGTGGTGTTTCAGCAAATAGCGGGTTGAGAAATGCCATCAATGAGGCAGGTGATAAGCATGGTTGGAAGGTCTACATCCCACGATTTGAATATTGTACAGACAATGCGGCGATGATTGCCATAACGGGTAAATACATGTTCGACAAAGGACTTTTTGCCGATCAGACCATTGCAGCAACAGCGCGCTATTCCATTTCAGAAGTCAACATTGACTGATGTCTTTTAACAGGATTTTAACGAACTTTTTGAAAGTCGCGTTAAATTTCTCAAAGCAATGTGTATTTTTGAGCAACACCTAAAAAGCATGAGACTTTCTATTTTATTTGTTCTGTTTACCCTGCTGTCGCTCACTGTTTTTTCCCAAAAGGAAATTTCTTGGAAGGTAGCGTACAATGCAGATAATCAAACGATTGAATTTACAGCATCGATTGCAAAAGGGTGGCATTTGTACAGCCAGCACATTGCAGATGGAGCAGGTCCTGTAGCTACTTCTTTTGTTTTCAATGAGTTGCATGGTATTAAACTGAAGGGTAAAGTAGAAGAGCCAGAATCCATTCGGAAGTACGATCAAAGTTTTGAAGCAACATTGAACTTTTTTGAAGGTAAAGTAACTTTCACACAGCACATTTCGAAAACAACTAAAAACGCATCAACAATCACAGGAACAATTACCTACATGTTGTGTAACGACACGATGTGTCTTCCTCCTGTTGACGTGCCATTCACCATAGAAATCCCGAATTAATACCCCATTGTTATGACAATTTTTCGCTCACTTTTATCGGTACTTTTCGTTTTATTGACAGTAAACGCCATTTCTCAAACCATTGACTTGCCGGAAGACAAGGTAAAATGGTCTTTTTCTGTTGAACAAGATGGTGATGATGCCTTTATTGTCGCTAAGATTAAAGTGGTTGAACACTGGCATATTAATGCGTCAAAGTTGCCTAAGGGAAGTTTTGGTTTTCCAACGAGTTTAGAATTAAAAAAAGGACCTCAGTTTTCTATTGAGGGCGGGGTAATCGAACCAAAACCAATTCAAGTCCACGATGAGGTTGCTGATGAAGACCTGGCATACCATGAAGGTAGTTTTCAGCTGAAAAGAAAAATTAAAATCCTTTCCGAGAAAGATTTTGAAATCAGCGGCACATTCGCCTTTCAGACCTGCGATGAGTTTAAATGTTTGCCAGATATGTCTGTTCCATTTAAAGTCAATGTAAAGGGAGCGATAGCTTCTAATGATGCAAAAGCTGACACTACCGCAGGATCTGGTTCAAAAACAACAGTAGATTCCAATGATGCCGATAAGGAGGCGGATAAGAAATCAGACGGAAAAGAAAAAAAATCGGAGCGTCGTTCGCTTTGGGCAACGTTCATTATTTCATTTTTAAGTGGTCTATTGGCGCTCTTTACACCATGTGTGTTCCCAATGGTACCAATGACGGTGAGCTTTTTCACAAAACAAAGCAAGACAAAGGCAAAAGGTATTCGCAATTCCTTGATTTTCGGGATTTCAATTATCTTGATTTACATCGTTCTTGGGACAGCTGTGACGGCAATTTTTGGTGAGGAGGCCTTGAACAACATGTCTACTGATCCTGTCTTTAACCTTATATTCTTCATTATCCTCATCATCTTTGCCATCTCGTTTTTGGGGGCATTTGAAATTCGTTTGCCGAGTAAATGGGTGAATAAGGCGGACCAAAATGCGGATCGCGGTGGATTGATCGGGATTTTCTTTATGGCACTTGCCTTGGCTTTGGTTTCGTTCTCTTGTACTGGACCAATTGTAGGAACACTCATCGTTGAGGCCGCACGCCAAGGTGGAATTACGCCAATCATTGGCATGTTCGGGTTCTCATTGGCACTCGCTATTCCATTCGGACTATTCGCTGCTTTTCCCGCATGGTTGAATACTTTGCCTAAATCAGGTGGTTGGTTAAATAGTGTAAAAGTGGTGCTAGGATTCTTGGAATTGGCACTAGCCTTTAAATTCTTGTCCAATGCGGACATGACTTGGGATGCACACCTGCTTGAACGTGAACTATTCTTGGCTGTGTGGATTGCCATCTTTGGAGTGTTAACACTCTATTTGTTTGGAAAAATCAAGATGCCGCACGATAGTCCCGTGGAAAACCTTTCAGTAGGACGCGTATTGCTCGGAACCACTACCTTGTTTTTCGTCATTTATATGATCCCAGGAATGTGGGGAGCGCCACTGCAAATAATCAGTGCATTCCCTCCACCAATGGAATACAGTGAATCTCCTCTTGGAGTAGGCGGCGGTGGCGGTGCTGCAACGGGGGATATAGGTCCCGAAGGTACAGTGCGTGGCCCTCAAAACTTATGGGTATTCCACGATTATGACAAAGCCCTGGCCTATGCAAAGGAAGTAAACAAGCCATTATTTGTCGATTTCACAGGAATCAATTGTGTGAATTGCCGTAGGATGGAACAGAAGGTGTGGGGTGAAGATGGCATCATTGAGTCCTTGAAAAATGATGTGGTCATTGTTTCATTGCATGTTGACGAACGAAAAGCATTGCCGAAGAAGGAACAAGGTGAATTCAAAGTTGCCGGACGTAAAATGACCGTAAAATTCACTGGTGACAAATGGAAGTTGATGCAAATTAAGCGTTACAAGATTCTTGCGCAGCCTTATTATGTGATGCAAGATCCAAACGGAAAAGATCTTTCCAATGGTTCTGCTGACTTCGAACACACGAGCGATCCGAAAGATTTTAAGAAGTGGCTCGACGCCGGAATCAGTGAATTTTCGAAGAATAAATAGGTTTTTTATACCTCTACTAAGTAGAACTACGTAGATCACTTAGAGGGAAACGCTGAAACTGTCATTCATTAAAGGAAGAAGGTTGATTTGTTTGAAATAGATGTCGTTGCTTTGTTGAAAGAAAAACACAGACATTATGAAAACGACAAATTTTTCCTCAGCAATTCTCTTCATTCTCTTCACTGCTTTTGCATGGACAGCATCGGCAAAGGAAATGACGCTTAATCTTACGAAACAAGATGTATCTTGCTTCGGTCGTAAAGATGGAGCAATCTCACTAAACATCACAGGTGGTGTGGCGCCGTACGCAATTGTATGGAACAATGGAGCAACAACAACTTCTCTTTCTGGATTATCGAAAGGTGAATATTCTGTTACTGTAACTGATGCGAAAGGTCTGAAAGCAGAAGCACAGTCGGTAATCGAAATGCCAAAACCTTTGATGTTGTATTATGACATGGATGAAGCAACGTTTGTTGATGCTTTGAATGGTAGCATGAATGCAAAAATCGTTGGAGGTACACCTTGGTCTGCTGATAAAGCACCTTTCTACTTCATTCGTTTGAATGGAAATGCAAACTTCACAGACCCAACGTCAATGACGGATGGTGTTTACGCTATGACAGTTGAAGATGCACAAGGCTGTAAGTTGAATGTAAAAGTTAACGCAGACTTTGAAATCCTTGGTGAGCAAGCACAAATCTCTGAGAATCCAGAAATTAATGCGGAGTATGGGTCAATCCATTTCATGTTGAATGCACCGCAGCATTCGTACAACAGCAGCGCTGTGCCAATGGATCTTGGAAAACTATAAGTAGAGAATAAAACAGAAAATACTGCATAGAAGGCCCCGGTTCATCCGGGGTTTTTTGATGGATAAAAACGAGAGTTTTTCTATATTTACGGAGTGAATGATTTCCTAAAAACCCCCATCGAGTTCTTGAAAGGTGTCGGTCCACAGCGGGCTGATCTCCTCCGTCAGGAATTGGGAATTCATACCTTTTCGGACCTCCTTCATCATTTTCCGTTTCGCTATATCGATCGTTCACGCTATGTTACTGTATCGGAATTATCAACGATGGAAACGGCTGCGCAACTTCGAGGACGAATCATCGCGGTGTCTGAGAGTGGAACAGGACGTACAAAAAAGCTTTCTGCCAAGTTTCAAGATGCCAGTGGTGTCATTGATTTGATTTGGTTTCAAGGGATAAAATGGATCAAGCCGCTATTAAAAATAGGGGTGGAATATCAGATTTACGGAAAAGCGAAAGTCTATGGAAGTACTTGGAATATGCCGCATCCAGAGTTGGTAGAATGGAAGGATGTACTTCTGAAGACGGGCTTGCAGCCGGTGTATTCGACAACAGAAAAATTAACAGCGAAAGGACTGGATTCTAAAGGAATAGAAAAATTAACTGCTGTTCTGGTATCCCAAATTAAAGGGAAGATCGAAGAAACGATACCTCCAGGAATTCTGAATAAACATCACCTGATTCCAAGAGAAACGGCTTTTCTTCTCGTTCATTTACCTTCTATTGAAAATGACTTTCACAAGGCGCGTCTGCGATTGAAGTTTGAGGAATTGTTCTTTTTGCAATTGGAGTTGCTACTGCGGAAATCAATTACTGCGCAAAAGTCGAAAGGATTTGTTTTTAATGAGGTAGGTGCGATTTTTAATCAGTTTTATCAAGACTATTTGCCTTTCCCTTTGACGGGTGCACAAAAAAGGGTGATCAAAGAAATACGAAAGGATTTTATTTCTGGCCACCATATGAACCGCCTTCTACAAGGAGATGTGGGTAGCGGTAAAACGTTGGTCGCCTTGCTGACGATGCTCATTGCCGTAGGGAACGGTTTTCAAACTGCCTTGATGGCGCCAACAGAAATTCTTGCTTCTCAGCATTTTGAGACCTTAAGGGAATTCTTGAAGGATATGCCAGTGAATGTGGCTTTGCTGACTGGATCCGTAAAGAAAAAAGACCGCATATCGATTCATGAAGGTCTCGAGGATGGTTCGATTCATATCCTCGTGGGGACACATGCCTTGCTTGAAGATGCCGTTCAATTTAAAAATTTGGGGGTTGTCGTGATTGATGAACAACATCGCTTTGGTGTTGCACAACGTGCTCGAATGTGGAAGAAGAATACCACTCCACCTCACGTGTTGATCATGACGGCAACGCCGATTCCTAGGACTTTAGCAATGACTTTCTACGGAGACCTTGAAGTCTCGGTCATTGATGAGCTTCCTCCTGGACGTAAACCTGTCAATACGGTCCATCGTTATGAAGCGAGTCGTTTGCGTGTATTCGGTTTCATGAAGGAGGAAATCGCAAAAGGTCGTCAGGTCTACATCGTATATCCGCTGATTAACGAATCAGAAACACTAGATTTTAATAATTTGATGAGTGGTTATGAAGCCATTACTCGTTCCTTTCCGTTGCCTGACTATAAGGTGAGCATTGTACATGGGAAGTTAAAGCCGGAAGATAAAGACTATGAGATGCAACGCTTTATTAAGGGAGAAACGCAAATCATGGTAGCGACAACGGTTATTGAGGTAGGTGTTAATGTGCCCAATGCCTCCGTGATGATCATTGAAAGTGCCGAACGATTTGGTTTATCACAGTTGCACCAGTTGCGTGGTAGAGTAGGGCGCGGGGCTGAACAATCGTTTTGCATCTTGATGACGGGTATCAAACTT
This sequence comes from Cryomorphaceae bacterium, assembly GCA_021300505.1. Classification (GTDB taxonomy): domain Bacteria; phylum Bacteroidota; class Bacteroidia; order Flavobacteriales_D; family Crocinitomicaceae; genus M0103. The sequence goes on along the minus strand of JAJTDQ010000043.1, from coordinate 10,159 downwards.
TCTAAGGAATCAACGCGCAGGATGGAAACCATGGTCAGCACGAATGATGGATTTGAAATCGCGGAGGTGGATTTACAACTTCGTGGCCCTGGCGATTTAATGGGAACTCAACAAAGTGGGGCCTTAGATCTTCGAATAGCAGATCTTTCAAGGGATGCGCAAATTGTAATCATGGCACGCGATGAGGCCCGAGCTTTACTTGATCTTGACCCAGGATTGGATCGCCCACAACACATGACATTGAAGGAAATTTTACGCGAAATACTGAAAAGCAGACCTGATTGGGGTAAGATTGCGTGATTTACACAGCTCCTTTTTTAACCGCAGATGCACAGAGAAAAATACTGACATTCCCTTTGTTGTAAGAATTGAAAAACTTAATCTCATTGACCTCTGAGCCATCCGCGACTCTGTGGTCAATATCTGCATTGGGAATTAATAAACATCTCGGGTTTTATTTTTTAAAGAAGAAAGACCGAGTAATGCCTTGATGTAACATTTATTCCTTTAATGCGTATCCCTCGCTGTAAATCTCCCGACCATGAAAACACTTTTTCTCCTCCTATTTTTAGGCATTACCTTGACATCTAAAGCTCAAATCATGGGAGGTACACTTGTTGACGATGGTCGTAAAATGAGTTCAACATCCAATTTTACCGTTACGGATAGTCTATACACAGGAACAGTGGTGATGTCACTTTCTGTCAATCGGAAGGGTGAGGTGACTTCAGGGAAATATATAACCGAAGGTTCGACAATTTCATCAACGCCAGTGCGAATTAAAGTACGCAATTATGCCATGAAATTAAAATTCGAGGAAAGTATTTATTTCCCCGAATTTCATTACGTCACAGTTAAATTCACGGTCAAGAAACCCTAAGGCATCTTTAGTTTTCAGCGTAAATTGACGCGTACTCCATTTGGTATTTCGCCAAAATTTTCTTGCGCTTTAATTTCAAAGTAGGTGTCAATTCTTCGGCGTCAATCGAAAATTCTTTTTCAAGCAAAACGAATTTTTTGATCTGTTCCCAGTTCCCAAATCCTTTGTTAAATTCGTCAATTTCCTGCTGGATTCTTCCAATGACATGGTTGTCTTTCGCGATAGAATGATTGCTACCATCACCCAAATCAATCCCTTTGCGTTGTGCCCATTCTTTGACGAATGCATAACTTGGGACAATGAAAGCAGAAGGGAATTTTTCTCCTTCACCAATCACCATGATTTGCTCAATAAACCGTGATTCTTTGAACTTGTTTTCCATGGCCTGAGGCACGATATATTTTCCGCCTGAAGTTTTGAAAATTTCTTTCTTACGGTCTGTAATCTTTAAGAATTTGTCTTCAACAAACATTCCGATGTCACCTGTGTGGAACCAGCCTTCGGCATCAATGGCTTCAGCGGTGGCTTCGGGTAAGTTGTAGTATCCCATCATAACATTCGGCCCTTTGACCAAGATTTCGCCATCCTCAGCGATACGCACCTGAACATCGTCGATCAATGGTCCAACGGTGCCAATACGAATACCTCTTTGAAATGAGTTGACAGAGACTACAGGAGAGGTTTCAGTGAGTCCATAACCTTCAAGAATTGGAATATCAGCAGCCAGAAATACGCGCGCTAAACGAGGCTGTAGTGCCGCACTTCCTGAGGCTATTGCGCGGACGTTTCCACCAAGCGCTTCTTGCCATTTCGAAAAAATTAATTTTCGGGCAATCGAAAGGCGGAGGTTATACCACCAGCTTCTGCCAACAACATCATATTCTTCTGCCAAGCCTACAGCCCAGAAAAATAGTCTTCGTTTGATTCCTGTCAAATCGTCTCCTTTCGCCATGATGCGATCGAATACTTTTTCAATTAGTCTCGGAACTGCAGAAAATACGTCTGGTTTTACCTCGCGAATGTTGTCTCCTATCGTGTCCATGGATTCAGCGAAATGTATCGAACAACCAATGTACATGTAGAGGTAATGCAACATTCGCTCATAAATGTGACAAACAGGTAAGAAGGTGAGAACTTTCGAGTTGTTGTCAGCTGGAATAGGCTCTCTACATCCCGAAACGTTCGATAGGATATTGTGGTGAGAAAGCATAACACCTTTCGGGTTTCCTGTAGTTCCCGAGGTATAGATAATTGTAGCTAAATCATGGCTTTTCACTTGGTCCATTCGCTCCTGCACATCAGATTCAGGAATCTCCTGACAACGTGCGTGGATGTCACGCCAATGGTCGTATCCTTCAATCAAGTCAAAGGTGTATAAATGTGTAAAGGTGGCAACATCTCCCCGAACATGCGTAATTTTTTCAGCAAGATCAAGTGTACTTACAACACAAATTTTAATGCCTGCATCGTTTAAAATGTACCGGTAATCATTTTCTGAAATGTTTGGGTACAAGGGTACAACAATGGCACCAATTTGCTGAATGGCAATGTCCATTACATTCCACTCCACTCGGTTGGATGAAACCAAGGCAACATTATCCCCCTTACTTACTCCTAGAGCAATTAATCCTCGCGAGACGATCATGACTTCGTTCAAGAATTCCTCGCAGGACATTTTATGCCAAGAGCCTTCTTTTTTAGACACGAACATCCCTGAATTGGGATAGGTACGTTGCTGGTAATAAGGAATGTCGAATAAGCGATTTGCTTCAATCATAAGCTTAAGTTTTAGAATGTTAAATGTATTTATTTTTTTGCTAAAAAAGTGTTCGATAGAAACTTGATTTTGTTCAATCAGAACCCGTGAATATTCGTTCAACTCATCTCTTTGATAAACCATTTGTAGATTTGATCATCAAAACGATGTAAAAATCGTTCACCATGTAACTTTCAGAGTTATCAAATTGTTTTAACTGCTACCTCGGAACACTGTTTTGAAAAGACACGAATACAATATTGTGGTAAGCACGCACAGCGGTAAACTTTATGGCTTTGCGTTGAAGTTTCTTCGGAATTCTGAAGATGCCCAAGATATCGTACAAGATGTTTTCGAAAAACTGTGGATCAACCGAAAGAAAGTGGAAGTAGAGAAGGCGAAGGCCTGGATGTTTACGACAGCGCATAATGCAATGGTCAATTACGTGATGAAAAAACAACGTATGGTTTTGCCAGGAGATGATTTGATTCCTGAAACAGCAAAAACTGAACGTAGTTCTTTTGAATCCTCACAAGTTGTCGATCGCGCTGTAAGTATTCTTCCTCCAGTACAGAAAAGTATCATTCTGTTGCGGGATCTTGAAGGATATACCTATGAAGAAATAGGTGATATTCTTGAGCTTTCATCTTCCCAAGTGAAGGTCTATTTGTTTCGGGCGAGGAATAAAATTAAAAAGCAGTTAAAAGGTTTGACACAACTCGTATGAGCAATCCATCTGAATTGGATGTAGATCGCGACATGTGGGAATTGTCTAAAGTGGATAATTTTGAGGTAAATTACCCGCACGCAGACAAAATTTTTCGTCGCCGACCTGTTGGATTATTCATGTCCATGGGTATGGCTTCCATCGCTGGAATCATTGCTTTAGGAACCGCAATGTACTGGCCGTCTACATCGAATCAAACAAATACCATTTTTACACCACAGACAGAGTTAGCGACATCAACGGAACAAATCAATGTTACAACCTCAGAAAAACAAACGCCAATAAATGCTACAAGGAATGTTGAAACAGTGACGACGATACCTTCTTCAATAGATCAGGAAGTCTTTCCTCAAAATATTCAACGCCAGGCGCTTAATGAGCGAGGTGAAGAGACTAGTTTGGCTAATGTTTCTGGTCAAATGGTGCAAATGAGCAACTCACCTATCGTTGTGACAGATGAATATTCAACCCCTAGTGCTATTTCTCAGGATGCGATCGTGGAGACATCCCCAGAAAATCAAGTGAATCAGGAAAAAGAACCGGTCTTAATCACTGTCAACAACGAGACTATAATTTCAACTCAAGATCTAGTTGTTGAAGATGTGAATGTAGCACAGGGGCTCGTGTTGAACGAGTCGGTTATTGAGCAAGATGCGAAAACAACATCAACATCAACATCAACATCAAGAACTACTCCAACACACAGTGTATACAAGGAGTCTTTTTCTTCAAAACTTAGACAAGCGGGTAGAGCAGTAAGCCGTATGTTGGACAATCCAGTAGCATTGAAGAACTTGAAAGATCCACACTACCACATCCCTGGAATGCAGCCTACAGAAGTGAATTTTGGTGCGGTTGGTACCTTGTTGGCAACACGCGTTCAGACGATGTCACGTTTGCAATGGGCAGGTCAAGCGAATCAGCAATTCATCAATAGCATTTCTGTGGATGGCTATTCGTATGGAATGCGCGGGGGGCTTGGACTTCAAGTGAGTCATTCATTGTATGCCAATGGTGGGATTCAAAATATTCATTCATCATTCACTTACTCGCCGAAGTTTTCTGTGAGCAGAAACGTAATCGTTGAACCATCCTTGCGCTTTATCATGGGGAACAAGACGATTGATCCAACAAAAATTCAGACAGGCTCAATGGTAGAAATGGAACGATTAAACCCTCATCAATTCTACACTGTTGGACAAATGCCTATCGGTCGATCTTTGTGGTACCGTGATTTAGGTCTAGGGCTTTCTGTCAACACACGTTGGTTTTATGCCAGTGTTCAAGGAAATAATTTACTGAAACATACCGATAACATTTATTCAAGTGATTTGACGGATATTCGTCGCTCTGGGCAGCATTTCATTGCGACAATTGGAACGGATTACGAGACGCGCAGAGAGAATTTTGGCGCTTCACCATACCTCGTGTATCAGCAATATGAAAAATTGAAAGAGGCTTGGTTGGGCGTAAACCTCCGCTACCAATGGATTACAGTAGGTGGGGCAATTTCTTCACAACTCGATCCTGCAGTGTCTTTGGGTATCAAATTCAACCATGTCATGTTGGCCTACAATGCGGATTTGACGCATTCGGAGGTACTCGGCAAACAATTTTTGTCACACCAACTTACTATTCGCATCCTCACTAAACCAAGTCGCATGGGGCAACGTCTCCTAAACCTATAAGCTATGAAAAAACTACTCGTCATCACCGCACTTTTGGTTTCAACCACATCTTTTGGGCAAGATCCAACATTTACGCAATTCTATGCAAATCCGTTGTATTTGAACCCAGCATTGGCAGGTTCTTACGGATGTTCTCGTTTTGCGTCGAATTACCGCAATGAATGGCCTAATTTATCGTCGAATTATGTGACCTACAGCGTTTCTTGGGACAGCTATTTTAATAATATTTCTGGTGGGGTTGGTGTTCTTGCAACACATGACCAACAAGGGTCTGGGACAATTAGTACAACAATGTTAGGGTTGATATATTCGTACCATTTAAAACTTGGTCGTAAGTGGAAACTACAATTCGGAGCGCGTGCAGCGTGGTACCAAAAATCGCTCGATTGGGATAAGTTGACGTTTGGAGATATGATTGATCCTCGTCGTGGATTTATCTATTCAACAGGAGATGTGCCAAGAGGTGGATCAAGAGGTTTCTTTGACGCGTCAGGTGGTTTTGTGTTTTTTAATAAAAACTTCTTTGCTGGAGGTGCTTTTCATCACGCAAATACACCGAATGAATCCATGATTGTAGGTAATTCAGAATTGCCTTGGCGCGCAACTTTGCATATGGGTGCAGAAATCCAATTGGGCAGAAAATCGAAATATTCGAATGGAACGTCCATCATGCCCAATGTCATTTATCAATATCAAAATGGATTTCAAGAATTGAGCATCGGAACATATGTTAAATACAGCGCTTTTACGATGGGAGTGTGGTACCGCAATCGAGATGCATTCATTATCACTGCTGGAATCAACACTGGAAGATTTAAATTAGGGTACAGCTACGATGTGACCGTGTCAAAATTGAACAATGGCGTAACTCGTGGTTCACATGAAATTTCACTGGGTGTGAATTTGACATGTAAGCCGAAATCTCAAGTATTCAAATTGATTTCTTGTCCTTCATTCTAAGGATTCGTCATCAATTTAATGAGTGTTTGGTTATCCATCATTCCAGAAAAGAACTTGTCTATGACCTGCTTAAAGATAGGGTGAGCGTCATTTACTTTCGAAAATAAGGTCATGGATGATTTTATTTTCATCTTGTCGGTATGTCCAACAACGATTTCAAGATTGGGCTCATCTAAAGAAAGTAAGGCCGAGGAAATTTCGATCAATCTCGGACCTAAAACGGCATGTTTCAGATAGGCTTCGGCCTCAGCTATGTGCTTTATACCGTAAAAATTGGCGTTGTAGCTTCCTCCCAGTCCAACAATTTGTGGGAAAACGAACCAAATCCAATGCTCGTTTTTTCGACCATTTCGGATTTCTCTCAATGCCAGTTCGTAGGTTGTTTCTGTGGTGCCATAATAGGCTTGATTTTGCGCGTCAATAAATCGTTCTAGGCTCATCGGACTATTTTTCTGTTTATTTATTTCATTTTCATGAGTGGTGCCAAATACTCCCAGCGCCAATCATTTTTCACATTTACCTCATTCATTTCCGAATTCATGATACCATAGCTACCTGTATTAAAAAGCTCTTCCTCTAAGGTCCACCAGCAAAAACCAAATCGCTTCATCTGGATGTACTCACTTAAATCCTTCAACCATGGCGCAACCTCAGAACCGTCGCTGCTGCATCCGAACTCACCAAGAAGTACAGGAGCGGAATATTCAAATGTCGAATCGGCAACGAAGCCCCAAAGCCGCTCATAATGTTCCTTTCGCTCTTCACTGGTCAAATCTGTATATTTCACTTGTCTTTTTGGAAACAACAAATTGGACTTGCTCCAACTGAATGAATAATTGTGCACTTCATAAACGAGTTTGTGAGGCACTTTTAACACAACAGGCCGTTTATGTACTGGGCTTAAGTGTGGAAATTTTAGATGACTTAAAAACCGAACTTGAGCGTTAATTCCCTCGACGATAATCAATAAATTGGGATTGACTTCGTGAATAGCGTTTCCCGCAAGGGTGGCATATTTATGCCAGTCGCGCTTGTTTTTTCTTCCCCAGTTTGGATTTTTCGGCAAAGGGATATGTTGCATACGAAGAGGACGTACCTCATTGCGCAAATCCATTCCAACAACTCTTGAATTATCTTTATAGCGCTCCGCCATCATTTTCCAATCCGCAATCCACTGTTCAGGTGTTTGGTCGTAATACAAATTTTTCCCATACCACAACCCGTTGAAATCGTAGTTACAACACCAATGTGTCGTGGTCGAATGGTTGTTAAGGATCACGAAAATACTTTGATCTGTAAGCTTCTGAATAACGGTGTCCAGTACTTCCAAAGGTGTAAGCCCTATTAATGTTGTATTCGGTCCTATCCAGTCGGCTTGAGCTGGAGTCTTGTCGTGTAAAAGTTCATTCGAGAAGGGCAAACGAACAGCATTAAATCCAGCGGTTTTGATGGCTAGGATGATGGAATCCATCTCTTGCATATGCAAGCCAAAAGGCATCGCATGTGTGTCTGTTCCTATCTGCATGTGTTCAACGTTGAAAATTAAACAATATTGACATTCAACGCATACAAGCGTTTAATAATCTGTGCTGTACACTTTTTTGCCTCGAATAAATACGTGATTGGCAAAGTTTGGTTCGTAGGTGTCTCCGGCCTTTACGATGCGTTCAAAAATAACGAAGGTGGCATCTTTTCCTTTCTCTAATGAACCTGTTCTGTTTTCTTGAAAGGAGGCAAATGCTGCCCAGATGGTCATTCCTTTCATGCATTCTTCCAGGGTGATGGCTTCGTTTGCGTAAAATCCACCAGCTGGAAAATTATCTCCATTTTTTCGTTTTACCGCCGCCTGAATGGTTAAGAAAGGATCGGTTAGTTCAACGGGGAAATCGGTACCTATCGCCAACATGCCATATTTCTGAAGCAAGGTATTGTAGGCATACGCTCCTGCCATTCGCTTTTTTCCCAATCGCTGCTCTGCCCAACGTTGATCACTAACAGCATGTGTGGGTTGGACGGATGGAAAAACGCCGTAATTGGAAAACAATACAAAATCAACAGGGTCAACAACTTGTGCATGCTCAATCCGCCAACGGTGATCCGGTTTTACATCGAAAATGGATTTGTAGATATCCAATAATATTTTGTTTGTTGAATCCCCAATAGCATGCGTATTCATTTGATAATCATTTGCTTCACAGAAATTAGCAATGCGTTTCATCTCGTCAACAGGTGTAGTGAGTACCCCGAAATGGTTGTGCTGATCGCTGTATGGTTGCTTCAAAAATGCGCCACGTGAACCTAGTGCTCCATCTCCAAACACCTTAAAGCTTTGGATAATCAGGTTTTTATGTCTGTATTTCCCATGCTTCCGCGCAAAATCCATATTGGCTTTACTTGGCATCAACATGGCATAGACTTCAAGTTGAAGTTTTTTGGAATCAATCAATTCTTTGAAAAGGAAAATGTCATTGAAATCAATTCCAGCTTCATGCACGCCCACGATGCCATATTGAAAAAGCTCTTGTTGTATGTCGATAATTGCGGCTTGTATTTCCTTTCGAGGGAATGGGGGCACCAGATGATTCAAGGGTTCCATGGCATTGTCGACCAACAATCCCGTGCATTTTCCATCTTTGACGTGGATGATTCCACCGCTAATTGAAGTCTCTGGTCCGATTCCGGCCTTTTTCAACGCGGCATCATTGGCCAAAAGGGCATGTCCATCGATTCGGTAAAGACATACAGGGGTGGTGGGGTACAAACGATTGAGCTGTTCATTGCTTGGCAATTCAGTGGTTCCCCAAAGTGATTGATCCCAGCCGCGGCCAACAATGAACTTTCTCTTGTAGCGATCTTGGTATTTTTCAGTGCGAACAAGCAATTCATCAAATGACTTGCATCCAACAAGGTCCACGCTAAGTTTCTGCTTTGCATACGACAAGAGATGGCCATGCGCATCCGTCAAACCTGGATAGATGTCCTTTCCTCCAGCATCTATCTCTTCTTCTGCCGAATACTTGTTTAAAATCTGGCGTTCTGGACCAACTTCAACCACTTTTCCGTCTTTAATGGCCATGGCTTCCTGCACCTTTGCATTATCGGCCATTGAATGGATTCGCGCATTGTGAACCACCAAATCGACGGATTTACCCTTGTAACATGCATTTAGAAGGAGTGTTAAGCCAAGAATAGTGAAGATCGTTAACTGTCTCATCTTTTTTTTAACAAAGATACATGCCAATTTTAAGAATGCATGGAAAAAAGGATATTGGGACATTTCATTTTCGAGATACAACACATGGCATACGGCCGCAGTTTCCCATAGAATCCCTATCTTTGCTCCCAAATTCAACACCCATGGAGACTCCAAAGACATACGAGCCGCAAAAAGCAGAAGAAAAGTGGTATTCCCACTGGATGAATAAGGGATATTTTCACTCAGTTCCCGACAATCGCGAGGCGTATACGGTGGTCATTCCACCGCCAAATGTTACTGGTGTACTTCACATGGGACACATGTTGAACAATACGATTCAAGACGTTTTGGTACGACGTGCACGAATGCTTGGGAAAAATGCATGTTGGGTGCCAGGAACGGACCACGCATCGATTGCTACGGAAGCCAAAGTGGTACAAAAACTTCGTTTGGAAGGCATCCGTAAGGCTGATTTAACGCGTGATGAGTTTTTGAAACATGCCTTCGAATGGAAAGACAAGCATGGAGGAATCATCCTGGAACAATTGAAAAAACTAGGAGCTTCATGTGACTGGGAACGCACAAGTTTTACGATGGATCCTGAATATTCAGAATCTGTCCTCGATGTATTCATTGATTTATACAAAAAGGGAAAAATTTATCGCGGTGTGCGCATGGTGAACTGGGATCCAGAAGCTCTTACCGCCTTGTCAGATGAAGAAGTAATCCACAAGGAAGTGAATTCCAAGTTGTTCTATGTGCGTTACAAAATTGCGGGTAGCGACGATGAATGGTTGACGATTGCAACAACACGACCAGAGACGATCCTCGGAGATTCTGCAATTTGCATCAATCCAAATGATGAGCGCTTCAAGCATTTACATGGAAAGCAAGCCATCGTTCCCATCGCAAATCGCACCATTCCAATCATCCAAGATGAATACGTGGATAT
>JAJTDQ010000042.1 GCA_021300505.1 Cryomorphaceae bacterium | reverse complement strand
GAAATAGAAATTGCCGAAGGCACCAAATTAAATAACGTAAAGTGTGTGTTTCAAGTTTCTCCAGTCGCAGCTTCAGACCCTGCGGCTGGAAAGAAACAAAAGGAGACAAAAGACCGCTTCGCTAAAAGACTAGATTAATCTTCGAATTGTTTAGTATTAAAATACTCTGGAATTCGAAGAAGAATTAAGTCCATTGACCATTGTCCTTTGTCCTTTGTCCTCGAGTCCATTAAGATATCAAGACGAGATCAAACGTAGAAATAGAAATTGCCGAAGGCACCAAATTAAATAACGTAAAGTGTGTGTTTCAAGTTTCCCCAGTCGCAGCTTCAGACCCTGCGGCTGGAAAGAAACAAAAGGAGACGTTAAGACATCAAGACAAAAGACCGCTTCGCTAAAAGACTAGATTAATCTTCGAATTGCGCAGCATCAAATTCTCAATTGCCTTTAGGCATCAAATTCCCGCTAGGGACCAAATTAAGTAGTTCTACGTAGCACGTCAAGCACATCTACTTAGGGTGTGTTACGCATGGTTGTGTAAAGTGTATTCGTGGTGCTGAGATTCTTTTGCCACGGGTGTTTCGTGGTGTTCCTTTGCTTCAACAAACGAACACACACGTATTATGAACACACCAATTTTCAACACAGTAATCGGATTCATCGGCGCGATGATGATCACATTCACAAGCCAAGCACAAACGGGCAAGGTATGGGTGAGTATTGAAGATTACAAAGCAACGGGCTTGGAGGTAAGAGGTGGCCGCTTGACATCAACGGATGCGGCGATTCAAACATTGATTACCAACATGAACATTGTTTCTGTAGAGCGTGCCTTACCGGCATCAAAAAATGCAGAGTTGCAAAAAGTGTATGAAGTATCTTGTAACTGTGACGAGCAAGACTTGTTGCAAGCAGTGGCAAAGACACGCGTGTTCACAAAACCAGAAGTAGCTCCACGATATGAGTCCTTGTATGTACCCAACGATTATTCAGTGGCCTATGCAAGTGATTATGCCTTGAACTTGATTAATGCACAAGCAGCGTGGGACATCACTAAAGGAGATTCCTTGATTACAATCGCAATCACAGATGCAAACTACCACTACGGTCACCAGGAGTTGATTGGTAAATACAATTACGTAGGCTCCAACACAAGCACAGACTATACACACGGAACAGCCGTAGCAATCACTGCAGCTGGCGGAACAGACAATGGAGTAGGAAAGAGTTCAATTGGATTTAAAAGTAGCTTACAATTGCGCGCCATGAACTACAACGAGGTAATTGCCGCATCTTATGCAGGAGCACGAGTAATCAACATGAGCTGGGCAGGAAGCTGTGCTTACAACTACTACGCACAATTGTCCATCGATGAGGCTTACGCAAACGGAAGTATCTTGGTAGCTGCCGCAGGAAACGGTTCTACATGTGGTAACCCAGCGATCGAAGTTTATCCAGCAGCATTCAACCACGTTATCTCTGTATCAAGTGTAGGTCCAGCAGACAACCACGAGCGCACGATTGGAAACGCAGCAACAACGCACCAACACAACGCCTCAGTAGACCTTTGCGCACCAGGATATGATGTAGCGCTTTCCATGGGGTTGAATACCTACACAACAGGAAACGGAAGCTCATTCGCTGCACCTTATGTGTCAGGAACAATCGCCTTGATGTTGTCAGTGAACAACTGTTTGACATCAGAGCAAGTGGAAATGATTTTGAAAAGTACATGTGTAAACATCGACGCACAGAATCCTTCATATGTAGGATTGCTTGGTGCAGGACGATTGAATGCAGGAGCAGCAGTAGCCATGGCAGCAAGTTATGCTACAATGAACATCAGTGGCACCAACACGTTTAACTGTGGAACATTGCAACAAGGCATCGCACTTGATTTGACAGGCGTTGCAGCACCATACACGATTCAGTGGAGCAATGGTTCAACAGCAGCGGTTTTGAATAACCTAGCAACCGGAAGCTATCAAGCGATTGTTCACGACAGCATGGGTTGTGTGGGGGTTTACAACACAGCAATCGTCGCATTGTCACCAATCGCAATCAACGCAACAGTAACTCCTGTGACATGCAACGGTACAAACACAGGAGTGATTGAAGTTGAAGCATCAGGCGGGTTTTCAAACTATAGCTATGCATGGGCAAACGGCTCAACAGCACAGAATGCATACAACTTGATCGCAGGCGACTACGAATTGACAGTAACAGATGGAAAAGGCTGTTCGAAAACAGAAACAATCTTTGTTAGCGAGCCAGCACCGCTAGTTGCCACAGCAACACACAGCAACATCACATACCACCACGCAGGAACAATAGACGTGAGTGTAGTAGGCGGAACAATGCCTTACACATACGCTTGGACAACAGGAGCAACGACAGAGGATTTAAATGGATTGGGCGCAGGATTCTATGAAGTATATGTAGAAGATGCAAAAGGCTGTGGTGCATCAGCAAATGTGATGGTTACGGCTCCGGTATCCGCAGTAGGAATTGACTTTGGAACAGACAAGACAGGATCATTGACAGCAGTAACAACAGGAGGAAATGCAGCGAAGGACCAAGTTGAGATGAATGGGACAGTGGTTGCCAGAGCAATAGTATATCCAAATCCAGCCATGGACCATGCAACAGTTCGCACAGCGGGACGCAGCATCGAGCGCGTAGAGGTGATGACAATTACAGGACAAATATTGGAAGTGATTGAAGGCGGAGCAACGGTTGAGCAAGTAGAATTGACAGGATTGGCAACGGGTGAGTACTGGGTACGTGTGACAGACGCAGCTGGTGAGCAAACAGTGGAGAAGGTAGTTTTCTTGTAGGAGTTACTAGTTACGAATTACGAGTTGGATTTCAAGACATTAAGATTTTAAGATGTCAAGACTAGATCAAACGTAGAAATAGAAATTGCCGAAGGCATCAAATTGCGAAGCATCAAATTCTCAATTGCCGAAGGCACCAAATAAAAATAACGTAAAGTGTGTGTTTCAAGTTTCCCCAGTCGCAGCTTCAGACCCTGCGGCTGGAAAGAAACAAAAGAGACGTTAAGACATCAAGACATTAAGACAAAAGACCGCTTCGCTAAAAGACTAGATTAATCTTCGAATTGTTTAGTATTAAAATACTCTGGAATTCGAAGAAGAATTAAGTCCCTTGTCCTTCAAAGCTGAAATAGAAATTGCCGAAGGCACCAAATTAAATAACGTAAAGTGTGTGTTTCAAGTTTCTCCAGTCGCAGCTTCAGACCCTGCGGCTGGAAAGAAACAAAAGGAGACAAAAGACATTAAGACAAAAGACCGCTTCGCTAAAAGACTAGATTAATCTTCGAATTGTTTAGTATTAAAATAATCTGGAATTCGAAGAAGAATTAAGTCCCTTGTCCATTGTCCCTTGTCCCTTGTCCTTCAAAGCTCAAAGAGCGAAGAAGTATCCTTTGTCCATTAAGATCAAGACTAGATCAAACGTAGAAATAGAAATTGCCGAAGGCACCAAATTGCGCAGCATCAAATTCTCAATTGCCTCCGGCATCAAATTTTAAATTTCTCTCGGCATCAAATTGTTTTTTAAATCCGCCGAGGCGGGAGCAGCACCAAATTCTATTTATATTTGTCGCATGTCGGAACGGATAAGAACAATAGATGCTAAGCGAAAGGGGTGGATGCCTGATTTTCGTGAGTTGTACCAGTACAAAGATTTATTCCTGATGCTGACTTGGAGAGATTTCCGGGTCCGTTATGCACAAACAACCATTGGCTTACTATGGGCCCTTATTCAGCCTTTGTTGACCTTGGCTATTCTTACACTTGTATTTGGGAATTTTATTCAGGTTCAAACCAATGTGCCTCACGTGTTGTTCACAATGACGGGGATGGCGATTTGGACCTATTTCGCGTATGTAATTGCCAATTCTGGTGCATCCATTATCGCCAATCAAGGGATGGTCAAGAAAATCTATTTCCCGCGTTTAATTATTCCGCTTTCCAAGGCTGCAGTGGGGATGATTGATTTTGCCATCTCTCTAGTCATCATGATTGTCCTGATGGTTTATTATGGAATAATGCCATCTTCAAATGTTTGGTTGGCACCTGTATTTTTATTGATTGGAATTTTAGCAGCCTTAGGGTTTGGTATCTGGCTCAGCGCCTTGACAGTTCGTTATCGCGATTTTCAGCATGTGGTGCCTTTTATCGTTCAGATTGGCTTGTATGTAACACCGATTGCTTATCCAGCCGAATTTGCTGTTCAGCAACTGCCTAAATGGGCAGCGACATTGTATTTTCTTAATCCAATGGCAGGGGTTGTGCAAGGGTTCAGATGGGCAATGTTTGGTGGTCAAATGCCAGGTGACATGATGTATATCTCTTTCGCAATGGTTATTGTGGTTTTTGTTTCCTCACTTTGGTATTTCCGAAAAGTTGAAGATGACATGGCTGATTACGTTTAATCTTCCGAAGGTTCCACAGATTCGGGTATCAAATTTTCTTCCGTACCAGATTTTTCGGCCTTTAAATAGGAGGTCAGAATAATCACAAGAAAAGGGAGCAAAGGCGCCTTGAAACGCACAAGTACACCAAATAATATCGAGGTGAAACCAGCGAAATAACCCAAGATTACTGCGAAGAAAAATGCGAAAATTAAGAATTCTTGATTACGAATGCGCTTAATGCGTTTTAAAATGTTTTTGGAGACCAAAAATCGAAAGGTGAAGTAGAACAAAACAATACTCTCAATTCCATTCAATAGCAAACTCACAGATAGTGACTCCCAAATAAACGGTCTATAAAATCCCGCAATTACAGAATTTGGGAATGCCAAGGCCATGCCGGCAGGAGAATAATCAGTAATCCCCAAATCGTATCGATTCGTCCCATACGTTTTGTTGTTGGTCATATCTTCATTAATGACCGCTGCCTCCTGAATGTACTCATCAGCGATGGATGTTTGAAAAAAGAACATTATCCCAACCACAGTGATTCCAATGATAGCAAAGCGCATAAAAAATCTTCGAACACTGTGTTTCCCAAATTTTCTTCCAAGTCGCGCACTGTAAGCAAAAAGAAGTGGGGCCAACACAGCCAAAATCATAAAGGATCGCACGCGATACATGACGTAAAGAAAAACCAACATCATTAGCCAATTCCAGATGCTACTTCGCTTTTCTGGAGAGAGTATTTGGTAAATATTGACTAAAAAGTAACATACGCTGATCCACATAAATGTGTCTTTCGAAACACCTCCACACCAGAAACTTAGGGAAGGAATAAAGAAGATGGCGATGGCTAAAATTCGGTCTGAGTGGAGGTTATAGGAACGCACCAATTCAAAGAGCTTCCATGAGGCATTCGTTGCAATAAAGGCAAAAATAAATGACAATAAAATATAACCCTTGAAGGTGAAAAATGAGAAAACAGAGACAACCTTACAGACAAAATAACTAGGTATTTCTCCATAGATATGGGAATCTGGAAAGCCCGTTGTCATGTCAAAATTTCGCATGTGGCCGCCATCGATTGGATCCGAAAAAAGCTCAACGAAATATAAGGTTGGATCCTTCCAGAAAAGGTTATTCAACTTAACCGCTCCATCCCAAAATCCAATCGAATCACCACCTGCACCGTAAGAAATAATGTAGAAAAGGCAATTGGCTAAAACGAAGATCATTTTAAAGGCAAAGGCTCTAGGATAATACTTGTAATAGTCAAGGTGAGTATTGCGTCTGGTGCGCAGATAAATGATAATCCAAATGACAAACAATCCGAGAAGAGTGGATAGGATATCTAACGGAGTGAAAAACTCGTAATTGCGATCTATCAAAAGCTGTCCCGAACGATTATTCAATGCCTGTCATTTTTTCAAAGGTAGGCATTTTCTCATTCAACGCTTATTGATGGTGGTAAGGTTCGCCTCGTTGTATGGTCATGGCGCGATACAACTGTTCAAAAAAAATCATGCGAATCATCTGATGAGAAAAGGTCATCTCTGATAGGCTTATTTTACCCGCAGCATGCCCATAAACTTCATCCGAAAATCCATACGCACCGCCAATGACAAAAACCAGGGCCTTTCCACCCGCGTTGAATCTTGCACTCAAAAATTCTGAAAACCCAACAGAAGAGTAGGTCTTTCCGCGTTCATCAAGTAGGTACAACTGTTCGCCTGCTCCCGTGCGTGAGAGAATTTCTTTGCCCTCCAATTCTTTAATTAGCAGCTGGGATAAATTTCGCTGGTTTTTTAGGTCGGGAATCTCGATGCGCTCAACTGAAATATAGTGCTTTAGTCGGCCTAAATACTCTTGCTCGCCTTCTTCTAGGAATTTCTTACCCGTTTTGCCAATGCAGATGATTTTGATTTTCATGCCTCGAAATTACATACTCGTGTTTAAATGAACGAAAGTTTACACGACAAAAGAATTCATCTCAAAGAACAAAGTATCGGTATTTAAGGCACTATTTTTGCTAAATTCGACCGTTAAAAAAAAACGCGTTAGTTATGAGTGTTGTCTATTCTTTTCTTTTAGGTCTCATTATGAGTGTTCATTTTCAAAGTGATATCCCATATTCAACAATAGAAAATGCCTTCGCAACCAATGATGCAAAAGATATCACAGCTCTCGGAAAAGAAAAAATTCTCATTAATGTCCTCGGAAAAGAGGGGGTCTACAGTCAATCCCAAGCCAACTTAGTACTCAAGGATTTCTTCACGAAAAAACCTGGAACCTCTTTCAAGTTTATCTTTAAAGGTAAAGAAGCATCGGATGGATCCTTCGCCATTGGAACCTACCAAAGTAAATCTGAAGAATTTCGTGTTACGATTCACTTTAAAAAGGTGAGTGGAGATTTTTTAATTGAAAGCCTTTCCATCGAGAAGTCCTAGTTACTCATTTATAACACATGGCTTCGAGTCTGCTATCGCAACTCACTTGTCCGCTGCGGCGGAGCCACCAAACTCATCATTAGTCATTAGTAATTCGTTATTCTTAATTCCATTTCTATGCTCAACGAAATCATTGATAACGCGCTCCTTGAAGATATTGGCTCGGGCGACCATTCAACTTTATCGTGTGTTCCAGAAGATGCTCAAGGTTCGGCTCGTCTAATCATTAAGGAAGATGGCGTTCTTGCAGGCGTTGAATTGGCGCAAATTATTTTTCAACGTTTCGATCCGAACCTTAATATTGAAGTTTTTATTCAAGATGGTGCACGGGTAAAAAAAGGGGATATCGCTTTTGTTGTCCGTGGAAGTTCACGATCAATCCTAACAACGGAACGTATCGTCTTGAATTTCATGCAGCGTATGAGTGGAATAGCAACCCAAACGTCACAAATTGTTGACTTAATAAAAGATACGAAGACGCAGCTTTTAGATACTCGAAAAACAACGCCAGGTATTCGTTACATGGAAAAGTGGGCGGTGAGAATTGGTGGCGCCGTAAATCACCGTTTTGGCTTGTACGATATGATCATGTTGAAGGACAATCACGTAGATTATGCTGGTGGGATTCGCCCCGCAATTTTAAGTGCAAAGGCCTACATTGAACAACATAACTTAGATATCAACATTGAAGTGGAGGTGCGCAATGAAGAGGAGCTCAACCAAGTGATTGAAGTCGGTGGAGTGCAACGCATTATGCTCGACAACTTTACACCAGCAAGAATCGCCGCAGTACTACCAACAATTCCTAAGGAATTTGAGGTGGAAGCCTCTGGTGGGATTACTTTAGCCAATATTCGTGAATATGCGGAAACAGGTGTTCACTTTATCTCAGTTGGAGCTCTGACTCACAGTGTGAAGAGTATGGATATGTCACTGAAGGCTGCTTTGGAGTATTGAAGATAGAACATGGAACATGGAACATGGATTGATTCTATATTCTATCGGCGCAGCGGTCATTTTTTTTAGTTACTAATTACGAATTACGAATTACGAATTTGGTGGCTCCATCGCAGCGGTCTATGCTCTATCAGCGCAGCGTTCTATATTCTATCAGCGCAGCGGTCCTTTTTTAGTTATTAATTACGAATTACCAATGACAAGTTGAGAGTTTCGAAGAACGATCAAGTCCTTTGTCCTTTGTCCCTTGTCCCAAGTATAGTCATAACATCTTGAAATCTTAATCTCCTGAAGATTTTTCGAATCAAAGTTGGGCCCAACTCGTAACTCGTCAATAATAACTCGTAACTTTTTAAAGTCTTGACATCCTAAAATCTTGACTTCTCAATATCCAACTCACCTTTATACGACCGAATGTCTAGCAAGAAGTCTACGTCCTCCTCTAATTTGTTTCCGATGACTACGACAGAAGCCCCCGACTTGTGCAACGCATCAATCTCCTTGATTTGACGAACACCCCCGCCAACAATAATGGGTAGTCCAAGATCGCTGATTGATTCAATGCACTTTTCAGAAACTCGATCTTTCGCTCCACTGCCAGCATCCAAATACAACAGTTGCATGCCCAATAATTTTCCTGCAATTGCCGTGTTGCGTATAATGGAAAGTGAATCTCCTGGAATAGGGGTGGTCTGACTCACATAAGCGACGGATGATTTTGTTCCACCATCTATTAATATGTAGCCTGTGGGAAGAACCTCAATATTCATCTTCCACAATTCATGCGCAGCAGAGATATGGTGCCCAATCAGATAATCCGGATTTCTTCCAGAAATTAAACTGAGAAACAAAAGTGCATCAGCTTGATCCGAAATTTGATGAAATGATCCTGGGAAAATAATCAACGGAAGTGAAGAATGTGAGCGAATGGCTGATATAGTTTGCTGAAATTCATTCCGACTAACTGTACTGCCACCAACAAATACATAATCAACATGAGCGAAACTAGCCTTGTCGAGTAGGGCAAAGAGTTTTTCACCATTGTCGCATTTCTCAGGATCAATTAAAATGGCGATTCCTTTTTTTATGTTCCTGAACGATTCTATATAATAAGGTGTCATTCTGATCTTAATGCGTTGGTGTTTACAGATACCACAAGGTCTTCGATGGTAAAAATAGAGATTTCAGTATGAACCGCAATTTCTCCATTGTAAATTCTCCCACTCCATAAATTTTCGCTCAATGGAGAAAGGTGAAGTTCGGAACTGAAGATAATGCCTTTTCGTTCGGCTATTTTATAGAGTACTTCTTTCCCTGACCAAACTTTAGTCATCTCTGTAGCGGATGAAGTATTTAATGTCTCCGATTCTATCGTGCTGAGAAACTTAGGTGAAAGCTTAAGCATTCTTGAATCGATTTTCTCGAGATCAAGACCAACTATGTATTCCTTACAAAAAGCGATACCAACTACACCTTTCGCATGACTGATAGAAATGAAACCCTCATCCTCTATATAAGGTGCACCGACTTCATTATAATGTATGTGCATGAATCCGAAGAGTCGATGTCTGAGAATCCGGGTGGCCACAAATTCCATCTTGCGCTTGATGTGCGTGAACGTAAAATAGCGTTCCGTTTCTTGTTCAGTGAGATGTTCCAAATAATCGCCTGGCTCAAACGCGTCATAGTACAACAAATGAATGCTGACTGACCCAATGTGAAGATTATCTTGTTTGAACTGCACCGATTTTCCTTTTTACAAATGAACTCATTTTTTTAAAGAAAATTTAGTTGAAAGAAAATTTAGAATGAAAAGCTCACAATGCCTTGATAATGTTGGGTTAGCATTTTGAATTTGGTGACGATTCACAAAAAATGTTGATTTTAATTTTTTTTAACACTTCGGTAAAGCCAACGATTTTTTCTATATTTATCGGCTTAATAGCGACAAACTAGTTGAATGTCTAAACTAAACGTATGTTACAAAAATTAAACTTTGTTTTAGTAAGTATCTTGTTTACAGCCTCTTGCGCCTTCTCACAGACGGGCTTGGGTACTGTAAAAGGAACTGTGAAAGATGGTGACACAAAGCAACCAATCCCTTTCTGTAAGGTGGTCTTGCTCCAGAGTGGATCTGTCAAGGGTGGAGCAAACACGGATTTTGATGGGAAGTTCATCATCAACTCTGTACCTGCTGGTGAGTATGATGTCGAAGTGCGAAACGAGACGGAGGGTTACCAACCATCAGTATTGACAGGTGTAATCATCGTGGGTGATAAAATCCGATTCTTGGATGACCTGACAATTTCGAAAGCGAAAAACATTCAGGAAATTGAAGAGATGAAGGTTGTTGCCTTTAAGGTGCCTCTGATCGATAAAGATGGTGGAGCTTCAGGTTCAACTGTAACGCGTGAAGATATCGCTCGTCTCCCAGTTCGTTCGGCAGCAGGTGTTGCCCAAACAGTAGGAGGGGTGAACACGGACGAAGGTTCAGGTTCAATCTCAGTACGTGGTTCGCGTTCAGATGGTACATACTTCTATATAGATGGTATCAAGGTGCGTGGATCTGCTAACCTTCCAAAGTCAGCGATTGAAGAAGTATCGGTAATTACCGGTGGTCTTCCTGCAAACTATGGGGATGCAACAGGGGGGATTATCGCGGTGACTACACGTGGTCCATCTGCGAAGTACTTCGGATCTATTGAAGGTGTAACTTCTGGTTTCTACTTTAATGGTGCTGATCCTGATGGATATGACGGTAAAGTTTATGGTCTAGATAAATACGGTTACAACCTTGTAGAAGGTATGTTCTCTGGTCCTTTGTTGATGCAACGCGACTCAACAGGTAAGAAAACGAAGCCACTTCTTGGATTCTTGATTTCTGGAAACTACACAGATCAATTGGATAGCCGTCCATTGGCTGGAGGTAGTTACCGCATTAAAAAAGAAGTGCGTGATGAGTTGCTCGTTAATCCATTGCGTCCAACTTCTACAGGACAAGGTACATTCTACAATGCTTCATTCTTGAATAAAGATGCGTTTGAAAAAACAGCTTGGAGAATGAATGCGCGTCAAACAGTTGTTTCAGGTCAAGCAAAAATCGACTTCAACCTCGGTCCAACAGTAAACTTAACATTTGGTGGTTCAATGAACTACAGCTATGGTTCAAACTATAACTACACCGGATCTTTGATGAACTTCCAAAATTTTGGAGTTTACAGATCTTTAGATTACCGTGTATTTGGACGTTTGACTCAACGATTTACAAACACAAAAGAAGGAAGCTCGTCGAAAGTGAAGTCATTCTTCTACTCTTTGATGGTCGATTACTCGAAATCTAAAAATGATGTGTTTGATCCTAACCACGGTTATAGCATGTTTAATTATGGTCACGTAGGTACATTTACTACTACCCGTCGTCCTTCTTATGAGTTTGATCAGATAACACAGACTTATGTCCACAATGGTTTCCGTGATATTCAAGTAGACTTTAAGCCGTCTGAAACGAATGCAGCTCTTGCAGCTATTACTACGCAATACTATAATATCTATGCTGGAAGTCCTGAAAACAACTACGAAAACCTATTCCAAATCCAACAAGGAAATGCACTTCGTAATGGTGATGCGCCTGCAGGGGTTTATCAAATGTGGTCTAACATTGGCTCCCCATACAACTACTTCGGTAAAACGGAAAATGATCAGTTCCGTGTAACGGGTTCAGGTTCTGTGAACATTGGAGACCACTCTATATCACTAGGTTTCGAATATGAGCAACGATTCGACCGCGGTTGGACATCCGGAACAAGTACGAACGGTGGAACAAATGGTCCTCTTGGAATTTGGTCAATTGCGCGTCAGTTGTCAAACTTCCATATCAAAGAACTTGATTTGAATTCAGGAGTTGTTTCCGATTCGGGATCATTTAAAGCAATAACATACGATCGTCTGAATACAGGGTATGCCTACCAATCAGGTACTGGTGAATACGGAGGACAAGGTGGTAATGTAGATCAATTTGGTAATCCAATTCAAGATAACCAGTCATTCTTTGATTACAATCTTCGTAACTACCTCTATGAGCAAGGTTTAATTTCTGAAGGTGGATCAGGTTCTGACTTCATTGATATTGACCAATATGACCCTTCAATTTACAAGTTCGATATGTTCTCTCCGGATGAGCTATTGAATGGAGGTAATTCGTTTGTTTCATACTACGGATATGACCACACAGGACAAAAAGTTCGTGGTTCAACGGATATCAATAAGTATTTTAACGATTTTGATGACAACGGTAACTATCGCCGTTTCGTAGGTGCTTTCCAACCAACCTATATGGCTGGTTATATTATGGACAAGTTTGCCTTCAATGATATCGTATTTAATGTGGGTGTTCGTGTCGATGTATTCGATGCCAACCAACCTACGTTGAAAGATCCTTATCTATTCTATAATGCTAAATCTGTAGCAGAAGCGAAACAGTTAGCTGTGGATAATCCAACAGCATATTCTTGGGTAAACATTCCTGAAGCAATGGGTGATGATTACACTGTTTATGTGAATGATGTGAACAACCCTACTGCTATCAATGGTTTCCGTGTTGAGAACAACTGGTACAACGCAGATGGTGTTCAAGTAGAAGATCCAAAAGTGTTGAGAGGTGCAACGGGAATCCAACCTTGGTTGCAAAACCCATCACAAGAAACACCAAGTGCAGATGCATTCCAGGATTATAAAGCGCAAGTAAATGTAATGCCACGTATCGCATTCTCATTCCCTATTTCGGATGAAGCATCCTTCTTTGCGCATTACGACATCTTGACAAAACGTCCAACGTCTGGTTTCCGTTTTGATCCATTTGATTACCAATTCATCCAGTCAAGAAGCGCAGTTATAGATAACGCGAACTTGAAGCCTGAAACAACCGTAGATTATGAACTTGGTTTCCAACAAGTATTGTCGAAGACATCTTCATTGAAAATCTCTGCATTCTACCGCGAGCAACGTAACAACGTGCAGTTGGTGAACGTTTTTGAAGCATATCCTGCAACATACCGCACGTATGGTAACCGTGACTTCGGTACTGTAAAAGGAGTTACTGTTGCATATGACATGCGTAGAACGGGTAACATTCGAATGACTGTTGCCTACACATTGCAGTTCGCAGATGGTACAGGTTCTGATGCAACTTCAGCAGCAGGTCTTGTAAATGCTGGTTTACCTAACCTAAGAGCAATTTTCCCTTATTCATTTGACCAACGTCACGCGTTTGCAATTACATTCGATTACCGCTACGGTGAAGGGGCAGATTACAATGGTCCAGTGATCGGTGGATTTAACCTTCTGGAAAATACAGGTTTGAACATTATCTCCAACATCTATTCTGGAAATCCATACTCATCACAAACGTTCATCACGGATGATGCGATTGGTACCTTGAGCTCAGGTTTGAATGGAACATTGAATGGTTCGCGTTTGCCATGGTCTTCTCGTTTGGATCTTCAGTTGGATCGTACGTTCAACTTGGAGTTCGGAAAAGAAGACAAGAAGAAAACAACTTTCTTAAACGTTTATGTGCGTGTGACGAACATGTTCAACCGCTTCAACGTACTTAGTGTATACCGTGCAACAGGAAACTGGGATGATGATGGATACCTTGCAGCAGCTGCAAACCAGACGTCAATCCAAAATCAGTTGGATGAACAGGCGTTCAGAGATTATTACACAATGAAAATTCAAAACCCTTTCAACATCAGTTCTCCAAGAACAATCCGTTTGGGTGTTAAATTTGACTTCTAAAAAATAGCATAAGAAAATCGAAGTATGAAAAAGCGAATAATAGGAATAGTAGTAGGAGTATCGACGTTGTTGTCGAATAGTGCCTTTGCTTATTTAGCGCCTGGTGATATCGGAAAGAAAGCTACACCAACCCAAAAAGGAGCAAACTGTGCTCCAGCTACAGCAAAATTGATT
>JAJTDQ010000041.1 GCA_021300505.1 Cryomorphaceae bacterium | reverse complement strand
GCGAGAATGCATCCTTGCGTTCATTCTCAACCAACAATTGGGCAAAGTCAGACTCATTTAGCTGCGATCGGTATTCGATACCCACCTCTTCCCGTTCTAATCCTATGAAATTGTATTTTTCCTGAAAGACTGGAATATATTCTTGGATGAATGCCTTTCGTACAGCATGAATAATGTTTCCCGAGTTTACCAATTGTTCGTTCCACACCTCTATGGATTCGCGATCAAACAAACCATGTGTAAACATATTTTTTAGCAGTGCATTTCGCTGCTCAAGGATTCTTGTGTAGCGCTGCACTTCATCTAGGTAGGCACGATCAAATTGCGCGATGATGCTGTCCATCCATTTCCTGCGCATTTCACTGCCTTCAGAAATTAAGTCACGATCGTAGGGAGAAATCACCACCACAGGAAACTGTCCAATGTGGTCGGCTAATTTTTCGTATTCTTTTTTGTTCCGTTTAAAAACCTTTTTCGCACCAGATTTGACTGCACAATGAATGTAGATGTCCTTTTCTTCTTTATGAAAATTGCCTTGAATAGAGAAAAAGGGTTGATCAAATCGGATATTTTGACGGTCGAGAACATTTAAAAAACTCTTGCATAAACCGAGGTAATGCACAGCATCAAGTACATTCGTTTTACCACAGCCATTCTTCCTGTTGAAAACCACTAAAAAAAACTCACTCGGAAGAATGAAAAAAAAAACTATTTTTGCATCGCTTCTAAAATTGAAGATAATGTTAGAAAATTTTTCTTTTCAGGAACTTAAACGTCGATTCGATTCAAACAAGAAATTTCGTTTAGGAACTTATATCGCCGGAGGGGTGATTGTATTGGTATTGGGGATTTTGGTTTATCGCCAATTCATGTGGAAACCTGCTAACGAGAAATCGAAAGATTCTTGGTGGATTGGATTGAACTATGCTCAAAAAGATTCAACTGACGCAGCAATTGACGCACTTCGCGGTCAAGTGAAAAAATATGATGGCAAAGTTGGTGGTGAGGATGCTCAGTTCATCCTTGCTCGACAATACATGGCAAAAGGTGAATTCAAAAAAGCACTTACCGAATTGGAGGGTGTTGATTTGAATGACACTTATGTTTCTGTCATGGCAGTAGGTCTACAAGCAGATTGCCATAGTGAAATGAAACACTATGAAGAAGCTGCTGAATTGTACATGGAGGCTACCGAAATGGAGGACAATGACTTAACTACTCCAATGTATTTATTCAAAGCCGGATTGTGCTACGAGAAATTGAAAGATTTCGAAAAAGCGACGGAGTGTTACCAAAAGATTAAAGACGACTATTCTGCTTTTGCAGGTCAGAAATCTATCGAAAAGTACATCGCTCGTTCGTCGAACAAAACAAAGAAGTAATGGCAACTGCTTTACGCAATTTGTCTGACTATATTCAGGAAGAAGTTCCAAACGGTGCCGGTTTTAAAATCGGCATTGTTGTTTCTGAATGGAACGATAATATCACATTAAACCTACTGGAAGGTGCCCGTACTGCACTGATTGACAATGGTGTTTGTGAAGAAGACATTCTTGTACGCTTCGTACCTGGTGCTTTTGAACTTCCACTCGGTGCTCAGTTCATGTGTGAATACACCGACATTGATGGCGCTATTGCCATTGGCGTTGTAATCCAAGGTGAAACGCGCCATTTCGACTTCGTTTGTGATGGAGCTACCAGTGGAATCAAGGATGTGAACCTAAAGTACAACGTTCCTGTTGCATTCTGCCTCTTAACGGACAACACCCTGCAACAGTCCATTGACCGTTCTGGCGGAATCCATGGCAACAAAGGTGTGGAATGTGCCATTGCCTGCCTGAAGATGGTTGCTATGAAAAAAAGTCTCTCCGAGAAAAAATAACACAACCGAATGTCTTTTCAGACAATCTATAACCAACACGAACATCATGACATTAATCAAATCAATTTCGGGAATCCGAGGAACTATTGGTGGAAAAGTGGACCAAGGTCTTACACCTGTAGATGCAGTGAAATTTGCAGCGGCATATGGCACGTGGATCAAAGAACATCATTCTGGAAAGAACGTTAAAGTGGTTATTGGTCGTGATGCGCGCATCTCTGGACCAATGATTTCTGATCTGGTGATTTCTACACTGATCGGTCTTGGTATCGATGTGATTGATCTTGGATTATCAACAACACCAACCGTTGAAGTTGCTGTGCCGTTGGAAGGAGCTCAAGGAGGTATTATTCTCACAGCGAGCCACAACCCGAAACAATGGAACGCACTAAAGTTATTGAATGAAAAAGGTGAATTCATCTCAGGCGCAGATGGTGAAGCTGTATTGACTATTGCATCGGAGGAGCGTTTTGATTTTGCTGAAGTGGATGAACTTGGAAAAGTAACAAAGGATGATTCCTACATGCAAAAACATATCGATGCCATTCTAGCACTTCCTTTGGTCGATATCAATGCCATCAAAGCAGCTGATTTCTCCATTGTTGTGGATGCGGTGAATTCATCAGGAGGAATATTCGTTCCAGCACTACTTAAAGCATTAGGTGTTACGAAAACCACAGAAATGTACTGTGAACCAACTGGACATTTCCCACACAATCCAGAACCATTGCCGGAGCATCTGACCGATTTGTCTGATAAAATCAAAGAAATGGGCGCCGACATGGGAATTACCGTGGATCCAGACGTTGACCGCCTCGCATTGGTTTGTGAAGATGGTAGCATGTTCGGTGAAGAATATACTCTCGTTGCCGTTGCCGATTACGTATTGACCCATAATCCAGGCGCAACAGTTTCCAACCTCTCCTCTACCCGTGCATTGCGCATTGCGTGACATCACTGAAGAGCGTGGACTGACTTATTCTGCGGCAGCTGTTGGGGAGGTCAATGTTGTGGCTAAAATGAAGGAAACAAATGCAGTCATTGGCGGTGAAGGAAATGGAGGGATTATCTATCCTGAGTTGCATTACGGTCGTGATTCCTTGGTCGGTATTGCCTTGTTTTTGAGCCATCTTGCTCATAAAAAAACGAGTATTTCGCAGTTGCGTGATAGCTACCCTAAGTATACGATTTCAAAAAATAAGATCGAACTTACACCAGACATTGATGTGGACCAAGTCTTGACCTTTATGTCACTCAACTATGCTCACGAAGAGGTAGACACTACAGATGGTGTGAAAATTTACATCGGCAAAGAATGGGTGCATTTGCGCAAAAGCAACACGGAACCCATCATTCGCATTTATTCTGAAAGTGAAAATGAAACCAAAGCAAATGAATTGGCTGAACGTATCATTCGTGAAATCAAAGCGCTGATATAAAAGTAGATACATACTTTTTACTTCATCATTGAACCAATGGTGCAACAGCGTGTATCATAGCTCAAATTTTAAGACATGAACAAACTGATTCTCCCCCTAATTTTTCTCCTTGTGTCATTCGTTTCGAATGCCGGAGACAAAGAGATTGTTAAATCGACCATTACGGAAGTGACGGTTTATGCACAAGGTGCTCAACTCTTTCAACGTGCAAGTTATTCCATTAAACCTGGAATCACCGAAGTAATCATTGAAGGAATAAGTCCTACCATCGATGCGAACAGCCTGCAAGTAAAGGCAACAGGTGATGTGATTATTCTCGATTCGAAATATTCCATTTATTACCCTGAGCCGAAAGAAATCAGCCTTGAAGGTTTACCCTTAAAGATTCGTCGGGATATCCAACTGTTGGAGGACTCATTGAAATTACTCAATTACGACATTCAAGACATTCAAGATGAAATTGATGTGCTGATCGCAACGAAGAATATCCTCTCCAACAACGGAGCAATCCGAGGTCAAGGAAAGGTAAACGACTCCATCAACCTATTGAAGCAGGCCGTTGATTACTACTCCACAAAAATGATGGAAATCAACAAACGACTTCAAGCCTTGAACCGCAAAAAAGCGGATAAAAACGAGAAAAAACGTGCGATGGAAGACCGTTTAACGAAAATGCGTCAACATCAAAATAGCGCTGGACAATCAGCCGATGACCAAGGACCAAGACACCGAATTACGGTTACATTGCAGTCTAAGGAAATTATGACGGGAAAATTGAATATTTCCTATTTGGTGTCCGCTGCTGGATGGGTACCGAAGTACGACTTGCGCAGCGATGGGATGACATCAAAAATCAACTTGACCTACAAAGCGATGGTTTTCCAAAATTCTGGCTTGGATTGGGAAAATGTGAAGTTGAACATTTCCACAAACAATCCTTACCAAAACAAGACGAAGCCAACATTACATCCTTGGTATGTGGATTACTATGCATACCAAACACGCGGGTACGCTGACGACGTTCAATTTAAAAAACAAGAAAGTTCGGCCTACGGATACAGCAATCAAGCTCCAGCGGCGGCGATGAATGACGAAGAAAAAGTTGCCGAAACTTCAGAACAATTTGTTCAAGTTGTTCGTCAGCTTACCTCTGCAGAATTTAGAATTGACTTGCCGTACAACATTAAATCGAACAATGAACAGCACATGGTCTTGATTAAAATCGCTGACTTAGATGCAAATTATGCGTATTACACGGTTCCGAAATTAGATCCATCGGTGTATTTGGTGGCACAGCTTTCTAAACTCGATGAACTTGGATTGGTTCCGGCAGAAGCAAATATCTTCTTTGATGGCAGTTATGTAGGCGAAACGTATATCGATCCAACGTCAATGGAAGATACATTGCGAAGATCAATTGCCAATTACACAGAATGCCGATATCTTGATTGAAGCGATTGATCTAGGCAAGGCTGAATACGATACGCGAACGGGGATGATCAAATGGAAGATTGATCTGAAGACCAAAGAAAGTCGTATTTTGAATTACAGCTACAAAGTGAAATTCAATAAAGACATGAACCTTCCACTTTAAGAGGTTTTAAACGAATGCGAAACGAGGGGCAGTTAGTGCTCCTCGTTTTTTATGCAGTTTCATTTTGAATGCAGCCTTCTATCCTTTACGCAGCAGCTTTCTAAACAAAACAACATTAAGCAGAACGCTCAACGCAAACAGCGCATACTTCAAAATCCTTAGGATAAACTCCGTAGTAAAAAGCGATTCCTTCGCGTTGTCAATGGTGTCATCCTTCTTCGAAACCTCACTCTGCTCGCTTGCCAGTAAGCTCTCCATAATTGTTCCATTCATGTCTAGCGGCATCAATTTAGGCGAATAGCATCGTGAATAATTTCCAAGTCCAAGCTGTCCGGATGGATTGTCACCGAAGGTAAAAATCTTACCCCGTGAATCCACCGCGATCGATTGAAAGCAACCACCACCAATGTCAACAATGTTTTTTAGAGATTTGACCAAAATAGGGCTTGACCGACTGATGGTATCTCCTGTTCCCAGCATGCCGAAGTGATTTTTACCCCAAGCCCACACATTTTTGTTTTCATCAATGGCTAATGAGTGCCAACTACCACATGCAATTTTGGTGAATTTCGGAAGACCAGTTAACTGTATCGGTTGACTGTAATGTTTTTTCGTTTCTTCTTTAAATTGGAAAGCTGGGTCAGAACCCCAAATCCAGATATTTCCATCTTCGTCCAAAGCCACTGAATGGTGCCAGCCAACTGCAATTTCTTTGATTTTCGGAAGTCCTTGCACTTGAATGGCATAGCGCTGAAACTCATCTCCCGCTCCACCCAACTCTTTGTATGAATTTCCTCCCCAAGCCCAAACACTACCATCCTTTTTTAGTGCTAATGTGTGGTATCCAACGGATGCAATCTGTGCAACATTCGACAAGACAGTAATGGTTGAATTCGACGATTGAAGTACCTCCACGGGCCATGAACTGTGTTCTCGCGTTCCATTTCCCAACTCCGCATAATAGTTGTGTCCCCAACACCAAACTGTTCCATCTTTTTTGAGTCCAACCGTATGCCAATAACCGCCTTCAACCGCAGAAAAATTGGTGTGATGGAGTAATTTCTGTGGTGTCGATTGGTCGCTGATTGATGCGCATCCCAGTTGACCGTAATTGTTTCTTCCCCACAAAAACAAATTGCCGTTCTTATCGAGTGCAATACTGTGATCATAACCACGAGAGATTGCCACGATGCCTGTTACATTCTTTACTTTTTTTGGGATTGGTGAATTCTTCAGCGTTCCATCTCCCAATTGTCCAAAATTGTTTCTTCCGATCGTCCAAACATAGCCCTTTTGATCCAAAATGACTGCGTGACCATTGCCCCCATCCACAATCTGCGCGGAAACAGTAAAAGAAAAAAGGATGAGTTGAAGTAGTGAAATGAGTTGTTTCATAGGGTTAATGTCAGTTTCCAGACCTTTAAATCGGTTATCAAATCTACAATTTTAATTTTTTTAACAAAGCGACTAACAAACTTAATAGTATTACTATTACATTTGCACAAATTACTTTTATGCAGAACTTTTTGGCAAGCATTAAGATTCCAGTCAATGAAAGCCTTTTCTTAAAAGACCCAAGTACATCTGAACTGGGTCAAAAGATCGTTGACGGAAGTATTGAATTGATGAACCAACTTGGATTTGAGAGGTTTACATTTAAAAAATTAGCTACAGAAATCCAAACTACGGAAGCCTCTGTGTATCGTTATTTTGAAAGTAAACACAAGCTTCTTTTATATCTCATCAATTGGTATTGGGGCTGTATTGCGACACGTATCGCATTGGAGACAAAGAATATAGAATTACCCGAACAAAAGCTCAAAAAGACCATTCACATCTTAACAGCCTTACCAAATCCAGAGACAGATTCATTGATTTCAAATGAATTGGCATTGAAGGAAATCATCATCAACGAATCTGCTAAAGTATTGATTACAAAAGATGTAGACGAAGAGAACAAAGTAGGTGTTTTTTCAGTTTATAAAGCACTGGTGAGTAATGTTGCAGCCATTATCAACGAAGTAAATAGTGACTACATTTATCCAAATATGCTAGCGTCTAGTATGATTGAAGGAAGTAATCAACAGCGTTTTTTCGCTGCCCATTTACCGAGACTAACAAACGTCAAAGATGACAGCGACTTTGTTGAATCTTTTTATACAGACATTATATTTAAGACCTTAACAAAATGAAAAATCAAGAAAATTCGGTGTTAAATCGCTTTGCTTCTCTGATCCGACCCGATCGTAAGGAGATTCGAAACATATACATCTTTGCAATCTTCAGCGGGTTGCTTTCACTTGGATTGCCTTTGGGTATTCAAATGATCATTAATTTTGTTCAGCTAGGTCAAATCAGTACCTCTTGGTTTGTGCTTGTCGTCTTGGTTGTTACATCAATTGGGTTTTCTGGAGTTCTTAACATTTATCAGCTGAAAATCACAGAAAATCTTCAGCAACGTATTTTCACACGATCTGCATTTGATTTCGCCGATCGATTTCCTAAAATACAAATGGTTGAATTGGTTAAACGCTATGCACCTGAACTTACCAATCGATTTTTCGATACCATAACAATTCAAAAGGGTTTATCAAAATTACTTATTGATTTTGCTTCTGCCTCCTTGCAAATTATCTTTGGTTTAGTTCTCCTATCGTTTTACCACAGCTTCTTTATTTTCCTTGGTCTCTTCCTCTTCGTTTTACTTATTTTGATTCTAAGATTTACTGTAAAAAGGGGCTACTACACGAGTTTAGAAGAATCTACTTATAAATACAAGATTGCCCATTGGCTGGAAGAAATCGCTCATTCTAGGATTAGTTTCAAGATGGCAGGTGAAAGTAAAATGCATATCGACAAAACCAACTCCTTTTTACACCATTATCTCGGCGCGCGAGACAAACACTTTAAAGTACTTGTCCAACAATATGCGTTTCTGATTGCATTTAAAGTAGCTATTGCACTCACACTACTCATCATTGGTGGTCTTTTGGTCCTTAATGGTCAAATAAACATAGGTCAATTCGTTGCCGCTGAAATCGTTATTTTATTGGTTCTTTCCTCTGTAGAAAAATTAATATTGAGTATTGAAATCGTCTATGACGTGCTCACTGCCGTTGAAAAGATAGGTCAAGTCACTGATTTAAAACTTGAGAATTTCAGTGGTGAAGATTTAATAAATGACCAGAGTACAGGAATTGGATTAAAATACAGCCATGTAAGCTATCGCTCAGAATTGTTGAATGTGAACTTATTAGATGGTGTATCGTTTGATGTAAACTCCAATGAAAAAATTGCGATTGTTTCCGAATGCAGTCTGACTGGGAATGCTTTGTTTTGCTTGACAACAGGGCTGTATGATATCACTGGTGGAAACATATCATTGGATGGAATTCCAATTAGCAATTTGAACAAATCACTTCTTCGCGAACACATCGGTACCATGCTCGCTCAAGACCAGTTGGTCTACGCTACCATATTTGAAAACATCACCATGGGTAGAACATCAATTTCCTTGCTTGAAGTGGCGACATTGTGTGAACAGCTCGAGTTATCTGATTTCATTGAACAATGTCCAGATAAGTACAACACTATGATCAATCCCGAGGGCCACTTTATCCCTAGTGATGTAAAAACGAAACTGTTCATGGCACGCATCATAATCGGTTTGCCGCGATTAATTCTGTGGGAAGAACCGAGTAGCGGTATGAGTCCAATGCAATCCAAGTTGCTTATTGAACTCATAAAAACCTTGAATAACCGAACAATCATAATGGCCACACATGATCCGGATTACCTTGAAATTTCAGATAAAATAATCCATTTTGAAAACGGAAAAATCATTTTTACTGGAAACTATGAGTCGTACCAAAAACACATGAAATCATGCTAAATCTCTCGCCTCAAAACAACAATACAACGGATCAAACATCCATGACCGCGTTGCACCGCGTTGAAAAAATAAATTCTTCCAAGAAGCTGATTCGCGCAATGAGCTTACTGTTTTTCGCTGTCTTTATTGTTACCCTGTTGCCTTGGACACAAAATATTCAGTCCTCAGGTAAGGTAATCACCTTGCGTCCTGAGCAGAAGCCTCAAACAATCAACACAGTCATTTCTGGTAAAATAGAAAAATGGTACGTTAAGGATGGAGATGCAGTTAAAAAGGGCGATACCATTCTGTTTATTTCTGAAGTCAAGGACGATTATTTCGACCCTAACTTGATCAATCGAACACAACAACAATTGCGCAACAAGGAGCTATCTGTGATTTCCTATTCAGACAAGGTGAGCTCAATGGATACGCGCGTCGATGCCTTAATCGAAACGGGGAGATTGAAACTCAAGCAGGCAAAAATAAAGCTGGACCAGGCCCGATTAAAGTTAAAAACAGATAGCATGGAGTACCATACAGCTCAGATAAATAGTAAGATTGCTCAAGATCAATTCAGACGCTTTGAAAAGTTGGTTGAAGAAGGAGTTAAGTCACAAACGGATTTGGAAACGCGTCGTCTCACATGGCAACGTACGCAAGCCAACCAAATCGCTGCACAGCAGAAATTATTACAAAGTGGAAACGATATTATCGATGCGAAAGTGGAATACAATTCGGTAGAGGCGAAATTTAGAGATGAAGTTGCGAAAGCGGAATCGGATAAATTCACTGCACTCTCCGATATGTACCAAGCGGAAGTGGATGTAACAAAACTTCAAAGTCAGGTAATGAACTACAGCATTCGAAATGGGATGTATGTCATTTTAGCACCGCAAGATGGAGTCGTTACCAAGGTGCTTTCCAGTGGAATTGGAGAAACCATTAAGCAAGGTGATCCCATTGCAACCATAATGCCGGCTGTATACGACTTGGCCATAGAGATGTACGTCCGCCCTATGGATCTGCCGCTTTTAGCAAAGGGTCAAAAGGTTCGAATACAATTTGATGGTTGGCCATCTATCGCATTTTCTGGATGGCCCAATTGCAGCTTTGGAACCTTCGGTGGAGAAGTGTTTGCGGTCGATAATTTCGCTGGCGATGATGGAACATTCCGTGTCTTAATTTCCCCTTTGAAAAATGATCGGCCTTGGCCAAAAGCACTGCGCGTGGGTGGTGGTGCAAATTCAATGATTTTGCTCAATGATGTTCCAATAGGTTATGAATTATGGCGTCTAGTGAATGGATTCCCTCCGGAATTTTATGCAAAAAAAGAAACTAAGGAAAAACCAAAAAAATGAAAGTTTTAGTCAATAGTATTCTGGCTTGCCTAATTCTTCAGATTGGTCATGCTCAAACCACTTTTTCCGAGGAAAGATTCTATGCCTTGGTGTTACAAAATCACCCCTTGGCAAAACAAGCCAATTTGGAAATTCAATTTGGAGAGAAATCAGTGTTGAAAGCAAGGGGCGGTTTTGATCCAAAGCTTTATAATCAGTTGAATCAAAAATATTATGAAGGTTCTCAATATTACAGTTTTCTGAATGCAGGACTAAAAATACCGACATGGTATGGTATCGAAATAAAATCTGGATTTGAAATGAATCAAGGTGCCTACCTGAGTCCTGAAGAAAAAACACCGAATGGCGGACTTTGGTATGGTGGAGTCTCCGTGAGTCTTGGTCAAGGGATGTTTATCGACCAACGACGCGCCGAATTGAAAAAAGCAAAAATCTTCCTGCAGAGTACCTACTTTGAGCAAAAACTTCAATTGAATGAATTAATGTACGAAGCAGGATATGCCTATTGGAATTGGTTTTTTGCCTACCATTCAAGCCAAGTACTACAAGATGCATTCACTTTGGCGAGTCAAAGGTTTGATGCAGTAAAACGAATGTCTTATCTGGGTGACCGTCCAGATATCGACACGCTAGAAGCCATAATTCAAGTGCAAAATAGAGAGGCCATGTTCCGCAATTTCTTAACAGATTTTAAAGGTACTGGATATAAATTAGCAACCTTTCTTTGGGATGAAAACTCAGCACCTTTAGAATTGGATAGCCTGACACGTCCGCATGCGATAGACAGTATTTCATTAAATGCCGCATTTATACTCTTGAGTGAGGAAATAGACTCAGCAATTATCAATCACCCTTATTTGTCAATCACCAATTTCAAAATTGAAAGTTTAAAGGTAGATAGCCGTTTAAAGAAAGAGGCATTAAAGCCCCAATTAAATCTTAGCTACAACTTGATTAACGAACCCATCAATTACAATCCAATCACTGATTTGTCGATCAACAATTACAAGTGGGGAGTTACCTTTGAGATGCCTGTATTATTGAGAAAAGAACGAGGCGATTATGCCATGGCCAATCTTAAAATCCAAGACGAACAATATAACTTAGACAACAACCGCGCGTATATTGAATTTAAAATCCGTAATGCATCTGTGGAATATCAAAACGCATTAAATCAGGTATCAATCTACCAAAGAACCGCGGAGGACACTTACCGCTTGCTTGAAGCAGAACGTCTGATGTTTGAGAATGGTGAAAGTTCATTGTTCTTGATCAATGCACGAGAGACCACATACATTCAAGCTAAATTAAAACTCATTGAGGTCCTAGTTAAGAGCAAGCAAGCATTGCTTTCTTTGAAATACGCTCTCGCACAGTTAGTTTAATTCTGAACCGCGGAATATTCATCCGCCCAAGCAAAATGATTTTGTATTATGGATTGTTTTTCAGCCATAAGATAATCAACGAAAGCTTGAGCTGCTGGGAACATTCTTTTTCCCTTGATCCATACAAGATTCCACTCGGACAAAATTGGAAGTCCTTCGAGTGGTAGGCTAAACAATTGTCCTGTCTTCAACTCATTGCGTATCCCTATGATTGGCATAATCGAAATTCCAATATTCGCCATTACCGCCTGCTTTACAGCCTCATTAGACGTTAGTACCAATTTCTTGTTCACCGAAAGTCCATTCTTCTGAACATAGTCTTCCATCGCCTTTCTAGTTGCTGAACCTTCTTCCCTAAAAATGAAAGGGAGATCATCTGGCAAGTTCTTGATGGATTTTATATTCGGCATGGGGCGTCCACTGACGAGATGTAAACTATTTGACATCAAAGAAATTCTTTCCACATTTAGCGATTCTGGCAGAGTAGACAACAAAGAAACATCTACAGTGTTGTTGATCAGATCTGATGTAATTTTAGACTTGTTTGATACATCCAACTGCAAATCGATATCGGGATACTTTTGTAAAAAATCGGATAGAAAATAAGGAATCACATATTTTCCCGTCGACACAACAGACACTTTTAATGTACCCGAAATCTTTCCTTTGAATATCGCAGTCTTAAAGTTCATTTCATTGACTTCATTCAATATCTTTTCAGCCGTTAACGCCACTTCTCTGCCGAAATCTGTCACAAATAATTTGCGATTCACAACCTGTGTGAGCGGTATGTCAAACTGATCTTGAAAATTCTTTAACTGTATGGAAACGGCCGGCTGTGATAAAAACAATTCTTGAGCTGCCTTCGTTATGCTCTCATTCTGTACAACTTTCAAAAAGATGTTCAACTGATTCAATGTGTAATTCATAAACAAGACTTATAATGTAGTTCCGAATATAAATAAAAATTTATGATTAAAAATCCTGAAATTTGAAAAATCATTGACAATTAAAAGTCAATTTAATAACTCATCGAACAATGGATTTTTCAGGCAGAAGAATAGTCATTGCGACCATGCATCGAAAAGATGAAGTTATTGCACCACTCTTGAAATCAGAACTCGATTTAGTTCCCTTTGTTGATCATTCGATAGACACGGATCAACTTGGGACTTTTACAGGTGAAATCGAGCGTAAAAAAGACCCACTCACAACTCTACGAGAAAAATGTAAGTTGGCCCTCATTGCCAGTGGCTGCGACCTGGCCATTGGCAGTGAAGGATCTTTTGGTCCACATCCTATTTTCTTTTTCAGTCCAGCCAATGATGAACTGGTGTTATTTATTGACAAAAAAAACAACCTTGAAATTTTTGAACGCGAGCTCAATACATCAACCAATTTCAATTCAACATATGTAGATAACCTCACAGACCTATTGGAATTTGCTGAACGGGCGCTATTTCCTTCACACCATTTGATTATGAAAGCTCAAAATGAGCAATCATCTTTTTTGGAAAAGGGTATTCATGACAAATCCATGTTGATTGCGCATTTCACACATTGTTTAACAACGTATGGAGGCGCTTATATTGAAACGGATATGCGCGCCATGTGCAATCCAACCCGAATGCAAAACATTCAATTAGCAACAGAAAAACTAATCCAAAAAATTAAGTCCTTATGTCCGACATGTGGAACGCCAGGTTATAGCATTACCTCATCTATCCCAGGCCTACCCTGCCAATACTGCATGAAACCGACAAAATCTACATTATATCACCGCTATGAATGCATAAAATGCACACATTCAGCAGATCACATTTTCCCTTTCGACAAAGAATTTGAGGACCCAACCTACTGTGATTTTTGTAACCCTTAAAACAGTGTAATGATTACCAACGACATCGAACTGACAAAAATATTTCTCGACAATGAATTTATCATTGGATTGCCCACAGAGACAGTCTATGGGCTCGCGGGGAACATCAATAGTGACAAGGCAATAAAATCAATCTTCGAATTAAAGAAAAGACCTTTATTTAATCCGCTTATCGTTCATGTCAAAAGTAAAAATGCCATTTCAACTGTTGCTCAATCAATTCCTGATACAGCCTATCAATTGGCGGAAGCATTTTGGCCTGGACCTATGACACTTATCTTACCGAAAAAATCAGGCATAAGTGATTTAATCACAGCAGGAAAACCCACTGTTGCAGTACGTGTCCCAAATCACGAAAAAGCCCTTCAATTACTTGATATTCTTGACTATCCATTAGCAGCTCCAAGTGCGAATCCCTTTAGCAGCATCAGCCCAACAAGTGCCGAACATGTTCATCAGTATTTTGGAAAGTCACTTCCCTTAATCCTTCAGGGCGGGCAATGTGCAAAGGGTATCGAATCAACGATAATTGGATTTCAAAATAATCAACCCTTAGTGTATCGTCTTGGGACCCTGTCTGTTGATGAAATTGAATCTTACTTAGGGATAAAACTTCCCCAATCAACGAATGCCACCGATTCCCCAGAAGCACCTGGAATGTTATCCAAACACTATTCTCCCAAAACACCGCTCATACTAACTAATTCTATCGAGGAGGCTATTGAAAAATATGCAAATAAAAAGATAGGTTTGCTCACATTCGGACCACATGATTTAACCTACCCTTGTCCCATTCATCTTGTTCTATCAGAAAATGAAAATTTAGAAGAGGCCGCAGCGCGATTGTATGCAGCGCTGCATCAATTGGACGAGGTAGATATAGACCTCATCATAGCCGAGAAAATGCCAGAGATTGGATTGGGTTGCACCATCAATGATCGTTTAATGCGTGCTTCGAAATAAAAGGATGTTCCAACAAAAAAGCTCAAGATGAAAACGGTAATCAGAAACGCGACAATTGTAAATGAGCACATTCAGCAAATTGGAGATGTACTCATAGTCGACGAGAGAATCGAAAAAATTGCACCTTCAATTGGCGTAGATAAACGAGAACAAATAAATGAAATCAATGCGGAAGGATTGTATTTAATCCCAGGAATGATTGATGATCAAGTGCATTTCCGTGATCCAGGCTTGACATGGAAAGCAGATCTTCATTCAGAAACAATGGCAGCACTTGCCGGTGGAATAACGTCTTTCATGGATATGCCAAACACGATTCCTAATGTTCTCACGCAAAAGTTGTTGGAAGATAAATACCAAGAGGCTGCGATGAAATCGGTCGCCAACTATTCCTTTTTCATGGGGATATCGAAAGGAAATTTGGAGGAAGCATTGAGAACGAATTCAGAAAATGTCTGCGGAATAACAGACGATGGTTTGTACTTTGACGATGAAGAAGGAATCTTGGCCAATCATCCAGACTTTTTGGAGAAATTATTCTCACGCACAGAAACGCTTGTTGCCCTGCATTCCGAGGACGACGAAATTATTCGCTACAATACGGAAAAATTCAAGCAACTTTTTGGTGATGATATTCCTCCACAATACCACAGTATCATCCGTAATTCGAAGGCTTGTTCAATAGCAACAAAACGCGTTATTGACCTATCTAAAAAATTTGGCAATCGTCTTCATTTCTTCCACATTTCAACTGCCGAGGAAGCGCTTATGTTTGACAACAAATTGTCTATTCGGGAAAAAAGAATTACCGCTGAAGCTTGTGTTCACCACTTGATATTCAACACCCCAGATTACGCCGAATTAGGCAATAGAATAAAATGGAATCCCTCAATAAAATCAGAAAACGACAACAGAGTTCTCATTGAAAGCCTGAACAACAATAGAATAGATATCATTGCTACTGATCATGCACCACATACCATCGAGGAGAAAACTGGAAATTATTTTCAGGTCAAGTCTGGCGGACCTTTGGTTCAGCATGCGCTCCCAGCCATTCTCGAATTCTACCACAATGGAAGTATGTCACTAGAGAAAATTGT
>JAJTDQ010000040.1 GCA_021300505.1 Cryomorphaceae bacterium | reverse complement strand
AAAATCAAAGTAATCCCTGTATTTTGCACCCTCCTCCTCTTTTCCTTTCACCATTTTGGATTGCAATACCGCCCTTCGGGCAAATAGCTGACGCACACGCGCTCGAGCCGGAGCACTTTCATTGATCCATTCGGATATGATGTCCATGGCACCTTGAATGGCAGAAGCCTCATCCTCCACATCCCCTTTCACAAAACGCTCGGCCATCTGTTCAGGATCTCCTCCACGCTGCGACATGATCATCTTCGCCAAAGGTTCCAATCCCAATTTCTTGGCTTTGTCACCACGCGTTTGCTTGCGTTGTTTATAGGGCAAATAGATGTCTTCCAATTCAACAGTATCAAAACATCCTTGTACCTTGGACTTCAATTCATCCGTTAATTTACCTTGTTCCTCAATGGACGATATAATGGTCTTTTGACGTGCAATGATTTCATCATGCTTTTTAGCTAAATCACGAATTGTGGCAATTTCCACCTCATCCAAGGCTCCTGTCATTTCCTTGCGGTAACGTGCGATAAATGGCACCGTTGCACCTGACTCCAATAGATTTAATGTGTTTTCCACTGAACGTTTATTGAGCCCACTGTGGGTGAGAATGAAGGTGCCTTTTTCCATGAATGAATGGTCTAATTGAAATAAAAATGTTGTCGACAACGGCTAGTTTGCCTATCTTGTCCGACAAATTTAGCGTTTCATGAAGAATTATCTCATCGCCATTTGCGCTCTTTTCTTGATTTCTTTTACTGTTCAACAAGTGATTGAACAAGGAAAGGCAAGTTATTATTCCTCCAAGTTTGAAGGCAGACGTACCTCCTCTGGTGACATCTTTCGTCAAGATAGTTTAACGGCCGCCCACAAAA
Source organism: Cryomorphaceae bacterium (assembly GCA_021300505.1). GTDB lineage: Bacteria > Bacteroidota > Bacteroidia > Flavobacteriales_D > Crocinitomicaceae > M0103. The sequence goes on along the minus strand of JAJTDQ010000040.1, from coordinate 16,157 downwards.
CACTGCCTTTTGGAACACACGTGATTGTAAAGAATCTCAGCAATGACTCTAGCGTTATTGTTAAAATAAATGACCGTTTGAGTAAAAGTTCGCCACATGTCATTGATCTGTCGTTGAAGGCCGCGAAAAAGCTTAATTTTGTCAGACAAGGAATCACCACGGTGACCATTGAAAAAATAGAACAATTATGAAAAAATACATCTTCGCATTTGCAAGTGCCTCAATTTTAGTGGCGTGTGCTCCAAAAGTTGTCGTTGAACAAGAAGTGACACCAATTAAAGTGCAAACTGAAACGAAACCAGAGGTGAAATACCTCGAAGGAAAAACGCTTTTTGACAACAACTGTGGCAAATGTCATGAGTTGTTTCAGCCGTCCCAATATTCAAAAGCACAATGGAGTAAAATTGTACCGGCAATGGCAAAAGAAGCAAAACTTAATGCAGAACAAGAAAATCAAATCCTACTGTATGTGCAGTATGGCGCGATGAATTAATGCATGAAACGCTTTGATTTTTTTTTCGCGCCTTGGCAGAAGCCGTCGTTGCGAATCGGATAAATTCAGCACTACTTTATGTTTGAAAAGTTAACCGTACTCGATGCCTCAACAGTTCTGGCAGGACCTTCTGTCGGGACATTTTTCGCTGAGTTGGGAGCCAATGTCGTTAAAGTTGAAAATCCAACTATTCCAGATGTAACGCGTTCGTGGAAATTGGCCAGTGAAGATCAAGATTCACCGATATCCGCGTATTTCTCGTCCGTCAATTACTTAAAGAAAGAGAAAGCTATTGACCTGAAAAACAGCGAGGGTCGTACCACTTTCCTGGAATTGATCAAAAATGCAGACATCCTCATTTCGAACTTCAAGCATGGGGACGAAGAAAAATTGGGCATAACGGATGACACACTTCATGCCATCAACCCAAAACTCATCATTGGAAAAATCAATGGTTTTGGTGAATCGAGCGATCGCGTGGCATATGACCTCATACTTCAAGCAGAAACAGGTTTTATGTCCATGAATGGTACACCTGATAGCGGTCCAGTTAAAATGCCTGTTGCCCTCATCGACGTACTTGCCGGACACCAATTAAAAGAAGCGCTTTTACTCGCTTTGCTTGAAAGAACTACCACCGGCAAAGGACGTTCTGTAAGCGTTTCCTTGTACGATGCTGCGGTTTGTAGTTTAATGAACCAGGCTTCCAATTATTTGATGGCGGGAAAAATTCCAGCACGCATTGGAAGTGCTCACCCGAATATCTCGCCCTACGGGGAATTGTTTACCACCAAGGATGGTGATATCGTCACCTTTGCTGTTGGGAGCAATATCCATTTTGTGAAATTGTGTCATTTTTTAAACCTCGAAACACTCACGAACGACCCACGATTTGCAGAGAACATTGCCCGCGTAAAAAACCGCGAGACCTTGCGTGCGTTGATTGAAGAAAAAGTTAAACACTTGACGACCAAAGAAATACTAGACACACTCATTCATTCCAATGTTCCAGTGGCGAAAGTCAGGAATTTGGAAGAAGTATTCGAAGACGTCGCGGCTAAATCATTGATTCGAGAAGAAGATCAAGCAGGGATACGCACCAAACGCGTAAGTTCAATCGCATTCAAATGGCACTAGAAATTCGTACCCCACAGGACCAGGAATGGGACGTTTACTACGATTTGCGTTACCGTGTTTTGCGTGAACCATTGGACCAACCACGCGGCAGTGAACGCAACGATGGTGACACAACAGGTATCCATTTCGCGTTGTTTGAGGACGGCACCTTAAAAGCCATCGCCCGCTTGGATCGTCATGATGACACCACAGCACAAGTTCGCTTCGTCGCCGTTGAATCTGCCGAGCAAGGCAAAGGTTACGGCCGATTGATTATGGAAGCCACCGAACAGCGCGCTGTAAAACAAGGAAACACAAAAATGATCCTTCACGCCAGAGATTACGCTGTGGATTTTTATTTGACCTTGGGTTACACCTTGATTGAACCTTCACATAAACTTTTCGGGGTGCTGCAACACTTTTTGATGGAGAAGAGTTTGGTGAAAAGGGACAATTGACGATGGACAAAAGACAAAGGACATGTTCTTTACTATTCTTAATTTTTAATTTTCATCCCATAATTAACAACCTTTAAAGACCTCAAAGTGAATTTCACAGAAAACAAAAAATTTGAAAAAGAAAACTACAGCGAATCCGCTTTAGCAGCTGGTGAGTATGTAGAATGTGAATTTCATTTTTGTGATTTTTCCAGTTCTTCCATGGCGGGGATCAAGTTTGATGCCTGCACCTTTGTAGAGTGTAACCTCAGTTTGGTTAAACTTTCTGGAGCTTCTTTTCAAGATGTGACCTTCAATGGCTGCAAAATGTTTGGTCTCCACTTTGAAGAATGCAATCCGTTTGGTTTGAGTTTCACTTTTAATAACTGTCAGCTCAACCACTCCTCATTTTACCAATTGAAGATGAAGAAACAACTCTTTTCAAGTTGTCATTTGGAGGAAGTTGATTTCACCGAAGGTGAATTGATGGAAGCCAAATTTAGCGACTGCAACCTCATCGGGGCGCGTTTTGAAAACACAAATTTAATTAAAGCCGACATGAGCACAGCAGTGCATTACACCATCGATCCGACCATTAACCGCATTAAAAAAGCAAAATTCGCTTTAAGCGGAATTCCAGGGTTATTAACCACGTTCGACATTGTCATCGATCGAAATGTGTAAAAGAAAAAAGAAAATAAACACCTAACAACTGAAGGAATATATCAAAAAATATCGTTTTGAGTATGCAAAAGAATGTCTAACTTTCAAAATTCTATTTTCTTAAAGAAATTTTTACAAACAAACTTTCATTAAAGCATGAGGTTAGATGATAAAATGAAAAAAAAGAGTGACGATCAACTTTTGGATATTATTATTCTAAACTCGTTTAAGTATGATCACAATACTATTAATGCTGCTCAAAATGAACTTGTCAAAAGGGATATTCCCAATTTAGAAGAGGTAAAGGATAAAATTATTCGTGATAATTTTAAAGATTTGGATCAACTTCGTGACGATGAATTGATTCAGTATATAGTTAAATTGAAATTGGATCAAAAAAAATCCTTAAAAGAAATTAAACAGATTTTGTTTTTTGGAAAAGTGCAGAATCACCGAACAGAAAAGTTATTACATAGTATCTCAGATATTGTGAATGATGAGGGGGAATTCTCTGAATTCAATAAAAAAGATTTAATTTTCGGATCACTTTGGTTTTTTGGAGGAATAATTTGCACTGCCATTTCTTATACCTCAGCCTCACCTGGAGGCTCTTATGTTGTAACTTGGGGAGCCATAATTTACGGTGCTATGAGAATCAATAATTCAGGAATCATCAATTTTAATGAACATTAAATAAAAACCGTTTGTCAAAATTCGCCATGAGCGGAATTCCAGGATTATTGACCACTTTCGACATTGTCATCGATCGAAATGTGTAAATTCATCCCGTTTTCATTCATTCGCAAAAAAACCTAAACCTATACCCATGAAAAGCACATTTACCTTATTGATCATCCTGTTCTCCCTTTTTCAATTACAGGCACAAACCAAAGTGTACAAAGGAAATTCAACGAGTTACTCCGACTGTCTGTTCACGATTAGCGACGATAAAATCTACACAGGAAATTCCACCAGCTATTCAGACTGCCGAATGACCATTTCAGGAAATAAAGTGTTCCAAGGGAATTCGACCAGTTATTCCGGTTGTTTGTACACCGTGAGCAATGGTAAAATCTACAAAGGCAACTCGACCAGCTATTCCGATTGTTTGTACACCATCAGCAACGATAAAGTCTACAAAGGCAACTCCACCAGCTACTCCGATTGTTTATTGACCTTCAACGACGGCAAAATTTACAAAGGCAATTCGACCAGTTATTCGGATTGCATCATGACAACCAGCGGGATCTTAGCGGATGCATTGATGGCGATTTTAGCGGGACCTTATTGATTTCGCGCCCTTAAATGAGTATCAATTCCATAATGAATTTGTAAAAATTCTTTTTTAATCATTATTTTTTTAGATTCGTAATAAATTAAAATTGATTTTAACTAATCAAGTTAACATTTACATGAAAAAATTGTTTCATGGGGAAAATAATTGGAATTGACTTAGGTACGTCTAAAGCATGTGTATCCTTATTTCAAGGTAACAAGGCCATAGTAATCTCGAATTCAGAGGGAAAATTAACAACAACAGCTTACGTTGCATTTTTAAATGAAGATGGTCATAAAGTAGGCGATCCAGCGAAGCGGCAAGCAATTACCAATCCGACAAAAACGATTTATTCGATCAAACGATTCATGGGTGCTTCCTATGACGACACGAAAAAAGAATCTGCACGCGTGCCTTACGAGGTAGTGAAGGGTGATAACAACACTCCACGTGTAAAGATTGACGACAGAATGTATTCGCCTCAAGAAATTTCTGCCATGATTCTTCAGAAAATGAAGAAAACGGCAGAAGATCACCTTGGACAAGAGGTAACAGAAGCAGTTGTGACTGTTCCGGCATATTTTAATGATGCACAACGTCAAGCAACAAAAGAAGCAGGAGAAATTGCTGGTTTGACAATTAAACGGATCATCAACGAACCAACGGCAGCAGCTTTGGCATACGGCCTGGACAAAAAAGGTATCGATCAGAAAATTGCAGTTTTCGACTTTGGAGGTGGAAAACATGACGTTTCTATCCTTGAACTTGGAAACGGTGTCTTTGAGGTATTGTCAACAGATGGTGATACTCACCTTGGTGGTGATGATGTAGATCAGGTAATCATTGATTGGTTGGCGGATGAGTTTAAATCTGAAGAAGGTGTAGATCTTCGCCAAGATCCAATGGCTCTTCAACGTTTGAAGGAAGCTGCTGAAAAAGCGAAAATTGAACTTTCATCCACAACATCTTCGGAAATCAACCTACCGTACATCATGCCGGTGAATGGAATTCCAAAGAACTTGGTGCGCACTTTACAACGTTCGAAATTCGAGCAATTGATTTCATCTATCGTGGAACGAACAATTGCTGCATGTCGCTCAGCATTGAAAAATGCAGGATTGTCAACAAGTGATATCAATGAGATCATCCTTGTAGGTGGGTCTACACGTATTCCAGTTATTCAAGATGCAGTTGAGCGTTTCTTCGGAAAAGCACCATCGAAAGGAGTTAACCCGGATGAAGTTGTTGCTCTTGGGGCTGCAATTCAAGGTGGAGTGCTTACTGGTGAGGTGAAAGATGTCCTTTTGTTGACAAGAAACTTGGGCGTTTCCAATTGACTTACATTCCACCAGCACCGCGTGGAGTTCCGCAAATTGAGGTGACTTTCGACGTGGATGCCAATGGCATTATTAATATTTCAGTGAAAAACAAAGAAACTGGATTGCAATATGTAAAAAGACAAGGAATTGATTATTCAGATCGCAGAATTGCACCAAAACAGAATCAACTTCCCACAGTATATCAAGTCAAAAATTCAAATGAAACAAATGATTCAAGTGATACAAGTGATTCAATTTGGCCAGCTTTAGCCAAAATAGGATCTGTAATAGCCCTAACATCATTACTCTATAAAAAATGTTCTTCAGAGTTTTTTAAAGAGCAAAAGATTAACCCTAGAGAAACAATTAAACCCAATCCGCAAATTAATTTACCAAGTAACGAACCCAATACAACAGATTTTGAAATTAAATCTGTCCCAAAACCACCGGACTTACCTCAACCTAATTTGTTGAAATTAAATAACCCTTATAAATTAAGTAATCCCTACACAATAAATAAATTACCAGACTCAAACACAGTAAAATCGCTATTAGAATTGGAGAAGAAAATTCAATATCGCGGGTCTGATATTGAAAATAAATATTTACCGATAAAACAAACTCCGAATTATAATTTACAGATACCAGTATCTAAAAATAATAAATATTCACTTCCAGGAATAAATTCTGGAAAATTGAGTGAAAAAATAATACCAGATACAATTGGAAAACAGTTACCATAAAACTAATTTAATCTCACTTTTTAAAATAGTTATAGCATAGATGCTTATTATGCCGAACAAAAAAATATGCAAAAAGGACATTAACTGGATTATTGAGCCTAATTAAATCCTGGATAATTTTCTTGCTTATCTTCTTCGGTAGTTCGGTAGTATGGATTTATGCAATATTACCGGGTATAGATGCATGGATACCTTCTAAAATTTCACCTAACCGAAACTTTGTGTTCTATAGCATTTGACGATCTCCTAAACTTACAAAAAATGGTCTTGGTGTTTTATTGGTATTTTACTTACATGTTTTACCATTCGGGCTGCTTGGTCTTAATCAGTTGGTGCCGGTATTAAAATGTTTGAAGAAAATGAAACCCCAATCGTAAATATTCTCTCATTCGGATCAATCCTATTTTCTATTGAAATATTCTAAATATCATGAAATATTTATTACTGCTCGCAAGAAGGAATCTAAATCTTGTGTGGTTCATGATAGAGTGTTTGATTATTTATTCAAATGTCACTCTTTTTTCTAGGTCCAAAACGGATCAACAGCATACAGTATATTCTGGTGTATTACATTTTTTTTAGGGGTTTAAGTTTTTTTAGGAGGAGCCGAAATTATAACTGCCCCCCTAAAACCGCTTCAACTGATCCCACGTAAACGACCATTCTGGCGTTTCTAAATTCCCACCATCCACAGCAGTGTACCACATGTCTTCGCTTGCAGGATTGCGCAGCACCTGAATCTCCTGAGCAGGCATGTAGCTTTGCGCGAGTAAGAATTTCTTCTCGCCGGTTTCTGGGTTGCACACGAGATCAATGATAATCACGCAATGGCCTGGAGCACCACCCTTGATGAAGACGTCGCCAATGGCAATCTCATTGGGTTGAATGGATTTCATTTCACGCGCCAAGGATAGCGTGCTGGCATAAGAGAAAATGAATTCCATGTATTTCCAGAAATCGTTGTAAGTGTTAGAAGCCGCAGCTGTAGGAACCCAATGTGCGCCACCTTGCAAACTCACACGTGAACCATTCATCCAAGGGGTATATTTGGCATAAAAACCACTCACCAAGTGGAAGCCAATTTCATCGTAACGCTTTTGATTCCATAGGTACTCCGCACGCAACCGCATGAGCGCATCCGCACACTGGTGCAAATCTTTTTTGCCGATTGGTAAATTCACCACGGCACATTGTCCATCTTGGTAACCCTTCTGAGATCCGTCATACAAAAGTACAGGCGAACCGTCGGGCTTGAGTGGAAGATTGCGCAAATAACGTGTAAAAGAATTGGCTGAACTGCTGTCGCGCACAAATCCTGGAGGTGCTGGAAATCGTGTTTCTATGGTTTTGCCAGATGGGTTGATAAACGAAAATGCCTTGGTTGTATCTTCTATTGGCTTTGGTGTTGGCTTTTTTTGTTCCTGCTCTTTTGTTGTGGATGCTTGACTACACGCACTGAGCGCCGTCCAAAGAAAAAATACCGAGAAAATAAACTTGTATGTCATACTGTTCAATTTAAAAAAAACCAGGGGTAAATGCCTTTTTTCCGAAAAGTAACATAATTTGCGGTGGCTGAGGTGCGATAGCACACTCGAAGTCACAAAAGACCCTTCCGCATACCTCAAATTGTTTATTAAATCCGCCGAGGCGGGCGCAGCACCGAATTTTTAATCCTTAATTTTCTTCAGCCTCTCCTCAATGCGCTTAGTCACCAACTGAAACAACAACTTCGCATCTTTTTCATTGAGTTTGCGGCCGAAGCGAATCATCTTGCCATTGTACTCAAACTCGATGCGCTCACCGCCACGAATCCAAGGTGAAGCTTCCCACACACGCTGCATCGAACGCTCTTCAGGAACAGACATCGCCATCTTTTTGATGTTTTCAAGGTAGTAAGGCACTGCCCTACCGTATTTCTTGATGGACTTTTTGTAAGTCAAGGATGCCTCGTCAATCTTGATCATTTCTTTTCCCCACAAGAGCCAAAAAAACGACCGAGCAACCTTTACCGCATAATATACCCAGAAGGAGAGAAACACAAGCAAGATGATCTGTTCTTGGCTTGTCAGTTTCAAGGTGAAATACGCCCAAATCACTACCGCACCGATGGTCAACCACATGGAAAGCCACGCTCCCATGAGTCCTTACACCCAAAAGGTATTCTCAGGTTCAATCACAATTGTTGTGCGAATCTTGTCTTCACTGAAGCTAACGCGTTCTCCAATCCATTTCATGGCGCAAAGGTATTCGATTTTCGTTGATGGACACAAAAAAGGGTGACCGAAGCCACCCTAATTCATTGAAATTTTATTTCTTATTCAATGATCAAACGCTGAACCATTGTTTGATTGTTTACTGTCAATTCAATCATGTACACACCTGCATCAAGCATTGATGTATTCATGTCGATTGTTGAAGCACCATTCATTGAACCATAGTTTTTGAAGGCTACTGTTTTTCCTGACATATCTACTACGCGAAGTGCTACAGCAGATTCTTGAGTCAATTGGATCGCAACTGTTGTATACGCTCCCGCTGGGTTTGGATATACCGTCATCAATTGGTCTGGACCATTCAATGTCAAATCCTCAACACCTGCTCCGTTTCCGTTTACATAACCATTCGCTACTGCCTCAGTGATTGTTGCTTTTCCAGCATTGTCGATACGTCCTGATGGTTCGAATAACAAACCGATGATGTGAATTTTTGTCTCATCCCATGTTGCAGGTAGAACAAAAGAGAAATTGTTTGTCAATACATCACCTGAATTTACAGTAGCTGGGAAAGCCGTGGCCAATCCTGTAAATGAAGGTGCAATTACACGCGCAACGTGGTTGTACACCATTTGTGCTGCCGGAACTGGGTTGCCCAATGATTCATATCCACCCATTGCACCATTTGCACCTCCTGCATAAGCGTTTGATTGGCTGTAAGCACTAGTTGTACCGGTTACATCATCCTCTGTCAATACACAAGCTAATTTGTAGTTGTTGTTTGCTGCCGCTTGGAAATCACATGTTACAGATACATTCAATGTTCGTGTAGTCGCATCCCAAGTCGCACCATTTTCAATTATTGCTTTCGGAGCAGTTTGCAAACGTGTAAAGAAGTCAGGACCCATTCCAGAAGGATCTACATCTGTACCACGGTCAACAATTGCACTTGGATATCCACCGATAAATCCGCTCATTCCAGTGTCATAATCTGTAACTGTCATTGGATCTCCATTGTGTACAGCAATTCCAGCCCAGAACTGATCGTATTCTTGTTCGAATAGATCCATGTAAACAGCACCACGTGGACACCATTGACACCATGTTCCAGTACCTTCTTCACCCACAACCATTTTACCAGGCGCAGGAACTACGGGATCAACTATAATTGTTGCGCTATTGTCATCAGCAACATTGTCAACACCACCATTTACGTTCGAAACCGTTGCTGTAGCATTGTTTGCTCCAGCTACCAAAGTAACATTTGGGAAAGTCACCGTGTAAGACGCCAAAGAAGCTAGATTTTGACCTGTAATGTTTTGCGTATAAGGTGTTCCAGCATAATTCAATACCACATCAAATGAAGTCAGTGCTGTTGAACCAGCATTCATTACCGTTACCGTTGGAGAAACTATTTGCGTTGCTATGTTTCCTGCCATATCCAAACCAGAAATTGCTGCATTCAATGAAGAAAGTGTATACGTTTGGTGATCAAAGCTTACATCATCCACATAGAACTGGCTCCCTTGAAGCGGGAATAAATCGATAGAAGCCAATGAATTCACTCCATTTTCCCATACACCGATTAAAGTTCCATCCACAAATGCTTTCCAAATACCGAGTGTAAGGTTCGCTTCAATTTTCATTGTAAACCAAGTTGCAGGCGTGTAAGAACCAATCGCCAAATCTGAAGTAATTCCATCATCAACGTATACTCCACCATTGTTCATGTTCACGTTCAATGCCCATGTTTGACCAATTGTTTGCGTGGCTTGGAAGTTAAAATACGCAGACTTTCCATTAGACACATAAAAATCTGACTGATACGTAAACACACCCGAAGTGTACATCGGACCGAAATCCAACACACAATCCTGCGGTCCACCGTTGGCCACTGTTGAGTTAAAGTAAATTGATTTTGTTCCGCTGCTCGCTTGCGCTGTAGAAACAATTCCATCTTCTGCTCCACCCTCTGTTCCACTCCAAGTAGTCCAAGATGTTGATTGAGGTCCTAATGCCCCTGTTGTGTAGGCTTCGAAATCATCTGAAAAAAGCTGGGCCTTTGCTCCCAAACCAATCAAAAGTGACGCCGCCAAAAAAGTAAATCTTTTCATAGTGAATAGTCTTATTAGATATTAATTTGCCAAATTACGATTTTCAGTTCGTTAATTTGATATTAAACGAAAATTTATGACGTTATTTAAAATACCTGAAGTCCTGTCCGTTTTTCAATGCAATCACGGATTCATAAATCAAGTGAATCGTTGCCTCTACATCTTCTTTTCGCACTGTTTCAACAGTGGTATGCATGTAGCGCAGAGGTAAAGAAATTAAAGCACTAGGCACACCTTCATGTGAATACGCGAAAGCATCAGTATCCGTACCAGTTGAACGCGAAGCCGCTGCCCGTTGGAACTTGATTTTGTTCTTCTCTGCGGCAGAAATGATGTGTTTCAATAAGTTGTTTTGCACCGCAGGGCCATAGGTCAATACAGGACCTAATCCCGACTTTTGATCTCCATTCTCCACCTTATCAACCATTGGCGTATGGGTATCATGACATACATCGGTGATGATGGCTACATCTGGTTTGATTTTGCGGGCAATCATTTCAGCACCACGCAAACCGATTTCTTCCTGAACAGAATTCACGACATACAAACCGAATGGCAACTTCACCTTGTTTTCTTTGAGTAAACGCGCCACCTCAGCAATCATAAATCCACCAACACGGTTGTCCAAGGCACGACCGACATAGCGGTTTTTATTCAAAATCATGAATTCATCTTCGAAGGTCACGACACAGCCGACATGAACACCCAATTTTTCCACGTCCTCTTTAGAATCACATCCGCAGTCCAAAAAGATATTCTTTAATGATGGAGCTTCCTCTTTTGCAGAACGCATGTGAATAGCTGGCCAACCAAATACCGCACGAACAATGCCTTTGTCGGTATGAATGTTCACGCGTTTTGAAGGCGCAATTTGGTGGTCTGAACCTCCATTTCTGCGGAGATAAATAAACCCATCCTTCGTTATGTAATGAACAAACCATGAAATTTCATCGGCATGTGCTTCAATCACTACTTTATAAGGCGCATCTGGGTTGATTACCCCCACGACAGAGCCATAGTTGTCTGTAAAATAAGTGTCGATATATGGTTTTAAATACGAAAGCCATAATTTTTGCCCTTCGGATTCAAATCCTGTTGGACTTGGGTTGTTCAGGTATTGTTCGAGAAACTTCTCAGATTTGGCTTGAATGATTTTTTTCATGTTGACTGTTGATTGCTATAGTTGTTGAAATTTGTTACTTCACTAAAGAGATATTTCCCTTGATGATGGATTCATTCCCATCGATGCACAAGGCCTTCAGGTAATAATCGTAGACATCTGGATCCAATGCTTTTCCACGGAAGGTTCCATCCCAACCGAAGTCGCGATCGGTAGATTCGAATACCATCTCCCCCCAGCGGTCAAAAATGCGAAAAACCATTCCCTCGATCATTGGTCCACGCACGTACAAAACATCGTTTTCATTGTCACCGTTTGGGGTAAAAGCATTCGGGACAAACACATACGGTTCTTCACAAATAAATGCGAAGGTCTTCACCAAGGCAGTATCGCTTTTGGTGCATATGCCGTCTGATACTGTAAGCGCATAAATAGTGGTTTGATCAACAGTCGCTAAGGTGGTCTGCATACTTGGATTGGTTATTCCGGCTGATGGTGTCCATGTGTAAGTCATTCCTGATGGTTGCCCTGAAAGTGTTGTTTGACCACCTTCAGGAACCAAAGATGGACTAGCTGAAGCAATCACAGATCCAGTGGCAATAGAGCTCACCGCAATTAACAACGAGTCGGTAATCACACAGCCATTACTCGCGCTTGCAGTAACGTAAACATACTGTGTAACAAGTGGGTTAAATCCAACCGATGCTCCCGTCCCTGGGGCAATAAGCAAAGAATCAGGCCCCCAATCATAGGTAAATTGTATGGTCGGATCTAAACTTATCGCTGTAACTATGCCTATTTCACCAGCGCAAATCGAGTCATTGGCAGCGAGAGAAAGCGCCGAACTCACAAAGGTGACGACTACAGAATCTTTCTCGTAACAACCATCATTGCCCGCCATCACATACAAAACAGTACTTCCAGTTGGCAAATAGGAAATCACTGAATCTTGAGGTGCGTTGAGTGGATTGCTGAAATCAGACGATTCAGACCAAATGAAATACGTCGCTGTACCGAGTGAATTTGCAGTAAAGGTCATTGGTACAGGTGAACATAGCGACATTTCATTTTGCACTTGCAACTGAATAGCATCTGTCACAGTGATTGCTATTTGAGCCGTATCGGTAAGCAAACAGACACTGTCTGTCACATACAAATAGACGAGATATTCCCCAGGCTGCGTATAGGTGATCGTCGGATTGAAGAACACTGTCGATGTATCGCCATTTCCGAAATCCCAAAGATATGCATCTGACTGCGTCGAAAAATTATCCAAAGTTACCGTGAAGTCGGCGCAGCCCAATGTTTGATCAGCCGTAAACTCTGCATTGGGAATCAACTGAAAATCGAACTTGAAGACGATGTTGTTGCAATTCGAACTTAAATTGAGATTCGACCAAGCCCCTGGCGTCGTTGGGAAATCGGAATAACCACCGCAGCCACCACACACCGATTGATAGACTACTCCATTTTTATCGAAGCGTGAAGTCCCCCCGTCCACATGTTCTTGTGCTTGATTTCCCCCAAGATAAGAGCCGTACAGCATACCATCAAATCCACGTGCAATAACGAGTAAATAGAAATCAAATCCATTACCTGGATTTTGCTGAAAGGCATTTGGCGAAACAGGCATTCCTGACAGAGGCGTTGATTGAAGAATGTTTGCTCCCCAGCCCGAGATGTAAAGATTCCCACAGATATCCACCAAGAAAGCCGAAGGTGAAATATTTATTGCCGCACCACCATTCCCAAAAACCGTGGAATTGAGCACAGCAGTCAGGGATGGATTCATCTTCATCACAAACTGGCTGCTATTTGGATTCACGAAGGCCGCATTATTTACTGGAAAAGCACCACCAGCCGACTGCCCTAGCAAAAAGACATTGTCATTGCGGTCAATCTCTACAAAAAATGCTTGGTCGTAGTTGGGCGTTCCAATGTATGAGCCATTGATGACAGCCGTGGCAGCGGGATTTAACTTGACCACAAAACCATCGGTAATTCCTCCGTTGTATGTCGATTGCCAACCACCGGTTGTGAACGGAAGATCAATGGAACTCGTACCACCTGAGAAAACCACATTCAAGCTGGAGTCAATTTTCACAGAATAACACGCATCGTTGTTTGTGCCGCCATAATAGCTCGACCACACCAGATTGGATAAATTTGGCGTCAACTTGAAAAGCACACCATCTTGCATCCCCGCATTGTTTGCTTGAAAGGCATTGAGCACAGGAAAATCCGTTGAACGTGAGCAGGATGCAATCAAGCAATTCCCGGCCGGATCCAACATGATTTCTCCGCGAAACTGGTCCCCATAATTGGAGGTGAGTGAATCATAGGCTGCAACAGAATTGTAAGTGCCCGAAGAAACTTTCGTGTTGATCCCATCATTTTCAGCACCACCGATAAAGGTCGAAGCCATCAAGTTTTGCCCATTGGCACTGAGTTTTGCCACATAAATATCCGTTCCTTGATTCGAGAAATATACCCCATTAAAAAAGAAATTGGCATTCGCGACACCCCCACCATGAGTGGATTGATACCCGTTTACAATGGGGAAATCAGTGCTCGATGTTGCTCCGTAGATGTATAAATTGTTTAGGTTGTCGCAGATCAAGCTATGCGCTGTTTCTGTTCCTTGCAAGTCATCGCCACCACCTAGAAAGGTAGTCCAGATCATGTTGGTGCCATCAGGAGTGTATTTCGACACAAAAACATCAGTGATGCCATACGCCGTGTTTGAAGGAACCGTAAAATTGGAATTCACATCATAAGCATTGTTGTCTGGTGTTGGATAGGCATTTCCGTATACGATACCTGCAGAATAAGCTGTTCCATCGTAGCCATACGTCGCAGTCATCCCAAAATTATCCGTGACAGAACCCGAATAGGTAGCGAACACAAGTACTGGGTCTATGATTAAAATGGCATTTGGATCGTATTTGCCCAATTGAAAAGAAACTTCGTTTCCTACCAACTCAAAGGCGCATTCTACCGATCGGATTGAACCATTGATGATTTGATAAGCATAGGGTTTTTGTTCGATGATTTGACCAAGCGCTGTCGATACGACTAGGTTTCCTTTTTTGTCCAATTGAACTTTCTGTTGTCCAGCATAATTGAAACGTATCACCTGAGCAGAAACATTTGGCTGCACGTGAAATTCATACTTCAATTGCGCATGTTCCTCAATAAGTTTTAAATCAATTCCATTGTAAAATTCGCGGAGAATTGCTTCTGAATAGCCGTGTACATCCGACTGCCATTTCGAAGGATCGTTTCCTTTGAAGAAGTTGTAATAATAGGTAGACGGAATAAATTTTTCAATGTGTTGAACCACATTCGCTCCAGGAAAATTGAGATGCACAACAGTTTGCGGAACTTGCGCTTGAGGTCCATTGTCGCGTGGCTGACCGTGTATTGCTTTCAACACGGAATGATCCTGAAGGTGAAACACCATTTTACGCTGCTGAATCCACAGATTTCCAACTGGCACCTTGGCTTTAAACAATATTTCTTGCTGCCATTGCCCCTTATTTTCTACAAAAGAGTGATAAACATCATGTTGATGCGTAATCTCTTGCGATTGCACAGAGTATGACGCCAACACTACAAAAAATAAACACCAGAATTTGCCCATGCAAGTAAATTTCAGTCGGAGTTCTAAATTAGTCAATTTTACGTCAAGACGGAAAAAAAATAGTTCCGTTGCAATAGCACACAGTCACCCGTGCATAAATTGCCCGCACCCCAACCATTAGCTGATTCAAAAACAGTAACTTCGTTGATGGGATTTTATGCCCTGTGCGAAACAAAACCACATTTATTCACACACATGAGCAATCGAATTTGTCGACTATTTAACATTGAATATCCACTGATACAAGCTGGTATGATTTGGTGTTCTGGATGGGAATTGGCTTCTGCCGTTTCCAATGCGGGAGGACTAGGAATCATTGGTTCTGGCTCCATGTATCCGCACATTTTGGAAGAACAAATTCTTAAATGCAAAGCGGCAACATCGAAACCTTTCGGCGTGAATTTACCCATGCTCTACCCTGATATTGAGAAGCACATCGATACGATTATTCGCCATAAAGTTTCTATTGTTTTTACTTCCGCCGGAAATCCAAAAACGTGGACGCAAAAATTAAAGGACGAAGGTATTGTTGTGGTCCATGTTGTTTCGAGTTTGAAATTTGCCTTGAAAGCCGAGGAGGCTGGTGTTGATGCTGTGGTAGCCGAAGGATTTGAAGCGGGAGGGCATAACGGACGAGATGAAACAACGACGATGTGCTTAATTCCCTTGGTAGCGAAGAAAATAACTATTCCTTTGATTGCTGCAGGAGGAATTGGAACGGGCAGGGGAATGCTCGCCGCAATGAATTTAGGTGCTGATGGGGTACAGATTGGCAGTCGTTTTGTGGCTACACCAGAGTCTAGTGCACATCAAAATTTTAAAGAAACAATTTTGCATACAGGAGAAGGTCAAACACAGCTGACTTTGAAAGAATTAACTCCTGTTCGTCTTATCAAAAACGACTTTTACAAAAAGGTTGAGGCAGCCTATGAAAATGGCGCTTCACCGGAAGAGTTAACCGAGCTTTTGGGTCGAGGACGTGCGAATAAAGGCATGTTTGAAGGCGACCTTATCGAAGGA
>JAJTDQ010000165.1 GCA_021300505.1 Cryomorphaceae bacterium | reverse complement strand
GTCTATTCAACAACAAATCCAGCAATGATTGGAGCGGTTGGAAAGACATACACCTTAACAATTATTGATCAAGGAAAAACATTGTCGGGATCGACTACCCTAGCCCCACCTGTGTCATTGGATAGTTTATCTTGGATGCCAAAATCGGTAGATTCACTTTATGGTTCTTGCAAAGCAAAATTGACCGACCCCGTGGGACAAAGTAATGCTTACAAATGGGAGATGAAAGTGATCACCGAAACAGGAAATGGTCCGAAAGACAATATTTTCAGGAGCTCTTCCTCCCCCTATTTTAGAGATCAATTTTTTGATGGTTTGACCTTAGAGTTTGAAACTCTTTACGCTGTTAAAGACACGACATATCCTTCGGGTTTTAAAAGACACTTTAAATTGAATGATGCAGTCGTCATTAAAATGTCGCGTGTTGACGATGCTGTGTATTCCTATTATGAGCGGAAAGAAGCTCAGAAGGGTTCGAATGGAAATCCTTTTGCTACACCGGTGAACATTCCTTGTAATATAAGCGGTGCATTGGGGATTTGGGCAGGAATTTCTCCTTGGTACGACACATTAAATTGTGTGCCTTAGGTTATGTGAGAAATATATTCGCGTTAAAGCCAAGTTATTTTTTTTATCCAAATGAGTGAACTTATTTATATTGATCATCCTTTAACGGGCGAAAGGTTTTATGTTGCCATTAAAGATTTCAAAACGCCCATGACTTGGCTTCAAGCTGTTGAATCATGTAAAGAACTTGGAAAAGGTTGGCGTCTGCCAAATATTGACGAACTCGAGGCGATATTCCTTCAATTGCACAAGAAGAAGCTCGGTGATTTAAAAGACAAGTGGTATTGGAGTTCAACGGAACATGTTGACCAATCTGAACCTAATGCTTGGATATTCAAATTTGATCAAGGCATGTCAAATGGGTACATGTCCAAAGAAAGTGCACACTATGTTCGTGCTATTTTTATTGAAAAGGCATAATCCCCTTTGAATTATTCTTGCCAATTGCGCAAATATAATTGTTGTTCTTCTGTTTCAGGTGATTCACGTTCTGCGATAGAGGTCGTTCGTTTCAAGTATTCGATAGTTTCGATCACATTGGCGTTATTGGCCATTCCATGCCGCATCAAATAGCATCCTATCACAGTACCGGTTCTTCCTACGCCACCCCAACAATGCACATACACCACTTTGTTATTGTTCAACGCCTCGTCAATTACATCCAAAATACGAAGCATATGCTCCTTGCTTGGGATTGACAAATCCCTGATCGGCATGCGGTGCATCACCACATTTTCAGGTTGTAAATGTGCAGAATAATCAAAAAAGGGTTCATTTCTGTAGTTGCGTTCATCTTCTTCCATCAAGTTGATGATTACATTCACATTAGCGTTCACCAATGACGAAAGTTTCATTCTACTTTCTTCTTCGCTTCTCGCTGCAGGTATTTCTCCAGCAAGAAGTCGATTTGCAATAACCCAATAAGAGCGTTCAAAAGGGATAAAGTTCATTTGACCTAAACAATTAAACGTGTTTAATTTTTAACCCAATCGTTGAAATCATCAACATTAATTCCCAACTCATAGATCAATTCATTTAATTTCCCCCATCCGTCTTCGGAATTATCACCTTGACCTGTTTTGTTCATTGTACCCGAAATTACGCGAACCAATTGAAATTTCTCCAACTGTGAAAAACACATATCGTTTTGAATGGCATCAACGACATCACTAAAGGTTAGGTCTCCTCTACGGTAAACACTGCGCACCCATTTGGAATCTTCATCGTCGATAGAAATACTCCATGGACCTGCTGAACTATTTATTTTATCACAAATGGTGTTTTTCTCTTCGGCAGTTAAGCTTCCATCTCCTCCGAACACCCAAATTGCTGCTGCAAAAACTGCTTGTGTATGATTATTGAAATTTGACATTTTTATTTTTTTGAGTGTGTTAAAACTTGATCTTATTTTCAAACGTAAGTACTCTCGATGCTCGAAATTAAAAGTACTCCTTATTTACACATTTACTCTTCACTGTAATTTTTATAGGCATCCTTTTTTTGTCCGTGTCGATAAAAGATAATGCCTAAAGACAATATTGCATTCACCAAGACATTTCCGAACCATTCGTCAATACCAAAAGCATTAAAAATGCAATGTTCAATTATGAGAATTACGGCTATAACACATATGATTACGCCAATAATCGTATAGCGCCTATCCGAAAACCATCTTATCATATTTCCCATGCCTTTAGAATCGCGTTTATTTTGTCCATAAATTCCAAGAAGGATCCTCAACTCCAGAAGTTGAATCTCCATAGGTATGAGCATCTGCATGACCATTTGCCCTTACATAAATCCCCTTGTTCAAATCTATTATTCCCAAATAACCATCTCGGCACTCGTCCAATTCGTCCATTTTCATTCCGCATCCTAGGTAATTATCTTCCCATGCGAGCGTATAATCGCTTTCTGTATGGAATGAAGCAGGATATTCATCAACAAGACCTTCTTCACACATATTGATATCTTCGATTGAGATTAAACACACCTTCTCCAAATGATTGCCCTTAGAGCTAAATTCCAAATGCTCCATAAACATGTTCGCATTGAAATTGGGAATCGTCTCTGCCATAATGTGGCAAGCCTTAGTTATGATTTCATTTTTTGTCATCGTAAATTCAAATTGTGTTAGCGCCTAATCTATTCGAAGGAGTGTGTAACTTGAAGAAGCATCTGGATCTTGGTTACATTCAAATCGATTCAAATACAACTCATCTATTGCTTCATTGAAGTCAAACTTACAGTTATCTGTTTGAAATTGATACCATCCCTCAGGACCTTCATAATCCTCATCTGCCCCATTCATGTTCACTTTAAACCACTCCCCTGTTCCTTCTTCAAAATCTCCATTGGCATTATCCATGATCACAATATTAAATATCTCCCATCCATCTTCACCGATGGTAAAGGAGAGCGTAAACTCGCTATTTGCATAGGTATAATTGCCATCTTCCATTTGCGAAAAGGAATAGCCCAAGGTGAAAAACGCTAAAATTGTAAGGTATGTTTTCATCATGTTGATTTATTATTTTGAAGTCAAATTGCCATTCATTTTTAACCTTATTTCTGTTTTTTAAATACTCTACCCTTTACTCCAAGCAATCTTTTGCGGTCTTTATTGATTTGTTCTTTTTGTTTATCGGATAAATTCAATGTTTTGTTGTTCAACACAGAATCGATGGTTTCTAAAGCCTTTTCGGGTGATTTATATATTTTACAGTTGAAAGTAAAAATCCCCACTGTTGTACAAATTGAATCGAGGCCATTGAGTTCACTTTAATTGATCTTTGCCAAAGTTTTGAAACGCTATCATAGAGGTGATATAAACTATCGCGCACATCTGTATTCACAAGGATGACATTTTCGTTGTTTTCTTTTTCAACCTCCTTTTGAGAATCCTTTTGAGAATCACACGACAAAAACAAAATCACAATCCCTGAGAATAGAATACAATACCTCAATATGTGGAACAAATTATTTTTCATCCTTAATTTTTCATTTATTTTTTATTGCCGATCTCGCAGCTCTATAAACTCCTGAATCTTTTCATTTTCAATAAGTACCGTGAGATTATAGTACACAATTTTCCATTCACCTTTTTCAAGAATCATGATGCCTGAACCACGACAACCGCGCATCCACGTATCCAAATCTTCATCGAACCACGCCATTTTTCCATTTTTAGAATACATCCAATGGCGATTTGATGCAGTAAAATCCCACGCTTTTCCTTTATCGAAATACGGTTTACAAAATGCTGAAAACTCTTCCTTGTTCCATCGTTCGCCTGGCGCAGTGCCCAAGAAAACGAATTCTTCCGAAGTGATGGCGAAGTAATTATCAAATTTGGCTTGAGCAGCATCCAGATGCCATTGGTCAATCAAGGTATTCAAGAAAAGTTCTTCACTAATTTGCTGTGCAAACGCATTAGACTGAATTACAAATAGTAAGGTGAAAACGGTGAACAGTTTTTTCATAGCGGAATAAAAAAGGGGCTATCCGAAAACAGCCCCTCCAAATTAGTGAATTTATCTTATCCTTTTTTCACATAGCCTTTAGATTTCTCCAATGCCATGCACATTTTCACTGCGTTCTTCACATTGACTACTCCACCTGTGGTAGACAATTTTCCAAAATCTACTTGCTCATCAGTTCCTGGCAATGCTTGTTTAGATCCTTTGTAGCTCGTTGAGGAAGTTAAAATAATCTCTTTAATTTCTTTCATCGACAATGTT
>JAJTDQ010000002.1 GCA_021300505.1 Cryomorphaceae bacterium | reverse complement strand
AACCCCGTTATAAATGGTCATTTTAGACAATGGGTCGTTCAAGTCAAAGTAGAATACGCCGCCTTTGCCAGAAGCTTGAGGCGGATTGTTTACGCGTACTTTCAATCCTTTGAAGTACTTCAAGAAATTGTCGTTTGAAGCGAAATTCGATCCACCCGTTACAGCTTCATAAAGAAAACGTTGAGCGAGCGATTTTTTCAAGTGAATGCGCAATTGTGTGTCTACAGTATCTTCTCCAATCACCGTAATTCCGCTAGGATTTGGAACGAACGTTTCTGAACCTGGTGCTACAAGATTTGTAGAATATGTATTTAAATGGTCGAACGCGTAATAGGTGGAGTCTCTGTAAAAACTTTCGGAGATTTCATACACTTCTAGATTTTGTGCACTGAACTCACCGTAAAAACCTCGGTATTCTAAACCAAGTACAATAGAGTCGATGGTGATGTTCGCTAAGTTCCCAAAGTTAGGATTCACACCTGATAATCTAAACTGTGTGTAAAAACTTGCGTTTACTGTTCCGAAATTCGGGTCGTTGTAGGATCCAAGAACGGCGTATGCTGGATTATCAGTAATGATTGAATCCTCAACATAGGTGAACGTCTGTAATTCAAAGGTATCTACCTGAGATGAATTCAATAAACTGTTAGGATCGAGCACATCTTTTCCAAGACCATTCTCTTTCTTTTTACATGCGATTAGAGCAAGTGCAGAAATCAGAATGATTGATGCGCGAAGTAGGTAACGTTGAAATGTAGCGTGGTACTTGACCATTTTAGTGTGTGGTACTTTCGTCAATTATTTTATCAAAAAACTCAGATAGCACTTTCACCTGTTGTTCCTCAGGAACGTAACCTTGCTTAGGACAAGTTGCCTGATCGAAGATGCTTTGCAATTCAGGAGAAAGTGTCTCACAAGAAACATTTACTCCATCTGAAAACTGCACAGCTACGCGGGTGATGTTTGCAAAATCTGTTTCGGTAAGTTGGCTTGTAACCTCTTCACCGAAGCCATCAAATTTAAGTTTATCTGCAAAGCGCGCGTCCCAATTTTTGTTAAACCCATCGTCGTACAAGCTATATACAACCTTGGTGTTCGCGAAATGAGGATCCTTGTTGTACAACTGTTTGATATACAAAGGCATTGGTGCAGTCATCCACCCGTGGCAATGAATTACATCGGGTTGCCATCCTAATTTTTTCACTGTTTCCAAAACGCCACGACAGAAGAACATGGAACGCTCATCATTGTCACTGTACATCTCATCATTGTCGTCTGCAACAGTATTTTTTCTTTTGAAAAACTCATCGTTATCAATAAAATAAACCTGCATGCGCGCAGCGGCAATTGACGCTACCTTAATAATCAAAGGGTGGTCAGTGTCATCAATGATTAAATTCATTCCAGATAAACGAATCACCTCATGGAGTTGGTGACGACGTTCGTTAATGCTCCCAAATCGCGGAGTAAAAACTCTGATTTCTTTTCCTGCCTCTTGGATTCCTTGCGGCAGTCTTCTGGCAGTCGATGAAATCTCAGATTTAGGTAGGAAGGGGAAGATTTCCTGTGATACAAATAGTATCTTCTTTTTCTCCATGCAAGGTCTAATTCGTAAAAACTTTACAAAAATATAGAAAAAAACGGGGACCTTGATGAAAAACGGATAGATTTGTCGATTTGACTCGAACTTGAAGGTATGGGAATGCCCACTGTTTACACAACTGCACATGTATTAAGTAGCGTTATTTCAGCGGCCAAGAAAACTGGTGACGTTGGTTTCGTTCCAACAATGGGTGCCTTGCATGAAGGTCATTTGTCCTTGGTGCAGAAGGCTTTAGAGCAAAATTCACTGGTCGTGGTCAGCATTTTTGTGAATCCTACCCAGTTCAATAATGCCTCAGATTTAAGCAATTATCCTAGAACATTAAATACCGACCTTGAGCTTATGTCGGTTTTTGACAGAGTAATTGTATATGCTCCAGGTGTGGAGGACATCTACCCGGAACACGATTTTTTTGAACCCATTGACCTCGGTGAATTGGATATGCGACTAGAAGGTGCTTTTCGTCCTGGTCATTTTCAAGGTGTAGTTCATGTCGTTCGCAACTTGTTTCACATCGTTCAACCTCATCGCGCATACTTTGGTGAGAAGGATTTTCAGCAGTTGGCCGTCATTCGACGCATGGTGAAGCTATTGAACTTCTCGATAGAAATTATTTCTTGTCCAACATACCGATCAGTGAATGGTTTGGCTTTGAGTAGTCGAAACATGCGCTTGACGCATCAAGGAAGAGCGGAAGCATTAATCATAAGTGAGACGCTAAATTACATGAAAGGTCTAGACCATGATCATCCACCTAGCAAAGTTATGGAGCTTGGTCATGCACATTTTTCTAAAGGAAAATTGACCTTGGAATACCTTGAAATTGTCGATGCCGAGAGCTTGATGAAGCTTACTGATGAATGGTCGGACCATGCCGTTTGCTGCATTGCAGCGTATTGTGAAGATGTGCGTCTCATCGACAATCTTGCGATGTGATGCGACAAGTGCTTGGTGCATGATAAAATTCATTTAACTTTGCCCCAATTTCGAAAAAGAATGCTCATACAGGTAGTAAAATCAAAGATCCACAGGGTAAAAGTTACGCAGGCTGACCTCAATTATATTGGAAGTGTTACCATTGATGAAGAATTAATGGATGCCGCGAACTTGATTGAAGGGGAGAAAGTTCAAATTGTGAATCTCAACAATGGCGAACGTCTCGAGACTTATGTCATCAAAGGAGTACGTCGTTCTGGAACGATTTGTCTCAATGGTCCTGCTGCCCGCAAAGTGGCCATGGGTGATATCGTCATCATCATTGGATACGCATTATTGGACTTTGAAGAAGCTAAAAATTTCAAGCCATCTTTGGTTTTTCCTGACGAAGAAACCAACCAAATTCTCTGATACGTGGGCAAGAAGGCCATATTGACTTTTGTTAAAACGGTACTTCCGCTCTTGTTAGGGGTATATTTGATTTGGATCTTCTTTTCCAACATGTCGCCCGAATCGAAGACGCTTTTTTACAAGGCCATTCGTGAAGCAAATTATTTCTGGATTATTATTTCATTGATTCTTGGTGTTGCCGCTTATTTTGCGCGTGCTTGGCGCTGGAAGTATGTGCTTGAACCTATGGGATATGAAACGAAATTCAGCAATCGTTATCATGCCGTGATGATTGGGTATCTCATAAACATGACCATTCCGCGTGCTGGTGAAGCTTCGCGTTCTGCCATGCTTTATCGCTCTGATGGTGTGCCTTTCGCGAAATCCTTTGGGACAATCATCGCGGAACGTGCAGTGGACTTTGTGATGCTTTGCGCGATTGCTTTCCTTACGGCTTTCTTGGCTTACGATGATTTTCTTGAAATAAAAAAGCAGATCATCGAATCTTTCGGTGGCGCAGCCTCGGATAAAGGTGGATTCCCATGGAAGATGGTTATTTACAGTGTTGTACTCGCGCTAGGTGCGATTTTCGCTTATTTGGTGCTCTTTAAACCTCAATTCCGCACGAAACTCATCAACTTCATCAAGGAGGTTATCGCAGGTGTCTTCTCTATTTTTAAATCTAAATCTCCCCTTGGTTATATTGTATATACGCTTTTTATCTGGGGTGCCTATGTTGCCATGTTTGCCTTGCCTTTTCAATCTTTGGAACAAACTTCTGGGATACATATTCAAGGAATCATGCTTGGGTTTATCGCTGGAGCATTAGGGATTACATTTACAAATGGCGGTATTGGTACATATCCACTTTTAGTCGGATTGGTTGTTGCATTTTACATCGGTGATGACTATCCAGATGATGCCCAGGCGATAGGCAATGCTTTGGGAATGTTGATTTGGGTATCACAAACCTTGTTGATGATTTTATTGGGATTGATTTCCTTATTCCTCTTGCCTAAAAATTACCAAACTGAAGATGAGTAGACTACACGCGATTGAATCAAAAATTGTCACTATTGAAGAGGCAAAGCGTCGCATGGCGACATGGCATATGAAAGGCAATAAAGTGGTGTTCACCAATGGTTGTTTCGATATTCTACACAAAGGACATGTGACTTACCTGGCTAAATCAGTGGCTCTAGGTGATCAATTGGTGGTTGGTGTCAATTCAGATGCTTCGGTGAGACGATTAGAAAAGGGGAGTGACCGTCCAATCAACGCAGAAGCGGCAAGGGCTTTTGTATTGGCATCCCTTGGTGTCGTAGATTTAGTTGTGGTGTTTGATGAAGATACACCAGAATTATTGATTCATGCGCTTGAACCTGATGTACTTGTGAAAGGAGCAGATTATGATCCGAATGAAACAAATCCATCAGCTAAATCCTATATCGTAGGTTCAGATTTCGTTCGCAAACGTGGAGGAGAGGTCTGTGTTATAGACATGGTAGAAGGTTTCTCTACAACAGGCATCGTCAATAAAATGAAGCAGGGATAATTTCCTGTTTCTTAGATTCTGGATCTGAATCCACCTCCATCGCCCATATTGAAGCGAAGAAAAAGCTCAAATCCACCGCGAGATTTTGATACAGTTGTCAAACTCGATACGCTGATGTCATAGGCGAATCCAGCGGAGAATTGATCCCACTCAAACATAAATTTACCGACAAGGGCATCATTGAAACGGTGAAATAAACCGAAATACAGCGCTGCAGGACGTGTAAAACCTGTTGCTTTCGACCCTTCACTTAACGTGTACTTGTAGTACAATCCATAAAGAATCTCCATCGTAGATTTTTGACGTTGAAAGTAAATTCCTGGAAGCAATGATCCGCGAGAATTTTCTAGGCCAATTTCTGCATTGACGAAAGCTGACCAACGCATATGAAGGTTCTCTGAACTTTTATCAATGAACGAATATCCTGGACGATTTAAATGGTAAACAGCGATCCCAGCATTAATCGCACGTTGATCATTTTGCGTCATGTATCCTTGTTTCTCCTTATAGGTATATACGACACCTGTTCCTGCATCTAAGTACATAAATGAGGGTGAATTGAAAGTCTCGCCTGTTGCTAAAGCTGCGTTGTAACTAGTACCATCGTATTGACTTCCCCAACGGCCACCATTTGGATCTAGTGATCGTTGACCGAAACCTGTGTACAAACCTAGGCCAATCGTACTTTTTCTATCGATGATGAGGTGATAGGCCAATGAAAGATTTACACTTGTGGTTTTTACCTGCATTTCTCCAGCTTGATCATTGAAGAAACTCAGTCCTGTAGCCATTATTCCTTTCTTACGTCGTTTCTTTTCGTTCAGTCTTGCGTCGAAAGATGCTGCAATGGTTTGGTACGGAACGGCCACTGAGTTCCACTGGCTCCGGTAATTCACGATTCCTTGCATGGGAGAGTTGGCCCCTGCCAATCCTGGGTTCAAGTTAAGTGGAGAATATTCCATGTGAGAAAAATGGACATCCTGAGCAACTGCACTTCCAAAACAAAATGGAAGAATTGCCAATGCGTATTTTACGAATGTATTCATCGTTTTCAATATTTATTTTTAGCGTAGTAAGGTTAAATTACCCGATTCTTCCACATATGTTCCATCGGTAAGCGTCACTCGAATCTTGTAGGCATAAATGCCAGAATTCAGTTCCTTGCCACGGAATGTTCCATCCCAACATTGCTGGTCTACTTCGGTAGTTTCAAAAACCTTTTCTCCCCAACGGTCATACACCGCATAATTCAAGGAGGTGATGCAATTTCCATAAATACATAGGGTATTATTGGCTGAAGGACCACTTGCATTTGGTGAGAATGCTGTAGGGATATAAAGATCCCCACATACTGTTTGAACATATACCGTTACGGTATCAACACCTGTACATCCTGATGGATCTGTTCCTGTAACGATGTATGTGGTTGTTGTGCTTGGCGTTGCAACTGGTGTCGAACAAGTTACACAGGATAGATTTGCAGCAGGAGTCCATGAATATGTTGTTGCTCCAGTGGCATTCAATTGAACGGTTTCACCTTGTAAAATGTTTGTCGGTGTAGCTGAAGCGACAACATTTAAATTGCCCAACAAGCCAAGAGGATAAGTTTCAGTAGCCGAACATCCATTGGCATCGGTTACGGTCACTGTATACGACGTATTACCGTCTAATCCCGGGTTTGTTGCCCCACTCGCAGAATTTGACCATGAATAGGTATAAGGGGCCGTTCCATTGCTTGCTAGTGCACTAATTTGACCACTTCCTGGATTTGCACAATCATCATTGGTAATTGTTTCTGTAATCGTTATAGCGTTGGGTGCTGTGATCGTTGCAGTTGCTGAGCTAATACATCCCGAGGCGTCCGTTACGGCAACAGTGTAGGTTCCCGCTGTAAGTCCAGTTGCTGTGGCGCCCGAACCTCCTGATGGTGTCCATGCATAGGTGTAGGGAACGGTTCCTCCCGTAGCTGTAACTGTTGCCGAACCATTATTACCTCCGAAGCAGTTGACATTCGTTGAGTTCAAAATACTCACCGTTGGACCTCCAACATTCGTTACAACCACGTTTCCGCTTGCGGTACATCCATTCTGATCTTGGACATTCACGGTGTATACTCCAGCTGGAATATTGCTTGCGGTAAGACCTGATCCTCCCGTTGGAAGCCAGTTGTAGGTGTACGTTCCGGTTCCACCTGTTACAGCGATTGTCGCAGATCCATTGCTGACACCACAGTTCGCCGGTGTAATATTGCTGGTAGTAACGGTTATCGCAGTTGGACTTGTGATCGTTACTGTGGTCGTATTGGTACATCCACCTGCATCTGTAATTGTCACGGTGTAGGTATTCGGTGCTAACGCTGTTTGTGTAGCTCCACTCAATGCTCCCGGTGACCAAGAGTAAGTTAATGCACCTGTACCTCCTGTACCAGCTACTGTTGCCGAACCATTGTTCGCACCGAAGCAAGTGACGTTAGATGAATTCACAAGCGAAATGCTTGGGCCGTTATTCGTGTTTACAGTTGCGTTTCCATTTGCCGTACATCCATTTGCATCCGTGACAACCACACTGTAGTTTCCTGCGGCGAGATTTGAAATCGTGGCTCCTGAGCCGGCATTCGGTGTCCAAGCATACGAATACGTTGTTGTTCCGCCTGTTGCAGTGGCTGTTGCTGTTCCGGTGTTTCCACCACAAGACGTAGGCGTTGCAGTGACATTGACACTTAACGCAGTCGCCGGTTGAGTAATGGTCACTGTGGTTGAACCCGGACAGTTGTTTGCATCGGTAACATTCACAGTGTAGGTTCCAGCTGAAAGGTTATTTTGTGTTGGACCTGTAAGTCCTCCTGGTGTCCAAGTATATGTGTAGTTGGCTGCACCTCCTGTAGCCGTCGCTGTAGCAGAACCGTTAGTTCCGGCGAAGCAAGATACAGGGGTTGTTGTTGAAGTCACGTTAATGGTAGGACATGGGTTAGAGTTACATGGAAGAATTCCTGATGCACTGGTCAAAACGAGCACCGTTCCGTTCCCATCTGTAATTTGAACTGGATAGGTAGTAATTGTTTGCGTTGTACCTGTTCCGAATACTGTCCATGTCGTCGTTGTATTTGTACATTGCGTTGGGGAACAACCATTGTAAATATTGAAAATCGGAATGTACTGAGGGGTTCCTCCACAAGCAATACACTCGGCTGCGTTGGTTGGAGTGGACGTTGTAGTCGTCGTTGTTCCTTGGCTCCACGTATAGTTCGGACTTCCTCCAGAAACGGTGAATTGACCATTTGTTTCCTGACATACAGTAAGATTCGCGCATGCCGCAACGTTAATTGTAATCGTTTCCGAACCACAAGCAAGGGTATATGTAATGGTTTCCGGACCAACACCTGCTGTCGTTGGATTGAAAACACCACTAGCACTGACACTTGTTCCTGACCATGTTCCTCCTCCAGTGGCTGAAGTCAGTGTGAACGGTGCGTCTGTAACACATACATCTTGCGGAATACAAACCGTTGCATCGCAACAAGTGGTTGCAATTGGTGCACAGGCAGAAGCCGCAAATGTTTGAACACCACCACTGCGTGAGGTACTTGCTGATGTTCCTGTTCCTCCACAAGCAATGATCTCTCCTGCTGAATTTACTTCAACGTCATAAACTCTAAATGACGTGGCATAGAAGGCTTGTTGTACTAAACTTGAATTGAATTTGTAGACACCGGTTTGCGATCCGACGTATACATTGCCACAGTTGTCAATGTCAATACCACTGTTGGTGACTTGATTTCCGCTGAGGAATACACCGTTGAATCCTCCTCCCGGAATTGCTACTGTAGCGATTACAGCACCTGTGGTAAGGGATCGTTTTTGAAGTTGGTTTCCACGGTGAACATACACTGCATTGGCATCAGCTCGAATAGCCATGATTCCAGCATTGTCGTAACGGAAATCCTCACATTTGTAGCCAAGACCCATTCCATGATTATTCTTGAAGAAACTCGTTGTTCCTGCAGGACAAAGGGTGAAATTATCATTGATGTAGCCGATTGTGTCATGCGTGATGAAGTAGTATTTCCCATTTGGTGCTGACGTGATTGATCGCACTTCTTCAAGGTTCGGGGGGAAGGAAAACATCTGTCCAGTGGAAATGAATTGCTCATTGGAGATGTTGAGGGTGCTGGTATTCACGTTGTAAATGACAGCATCCAACTGTAGAAGTGCTCCACCCGTTCCGCCGATAATCAATCCTGTTTGATCACAGTTGAAAGCAATGTTCCAAAACTCAGCACTTGAAATAATTCCTCCAGGACTTGCATTGTTCAGCAACATAGCGCCCGCAGGACTCACCTTTTGAATTTGAGCCACAGACCCCGCGGTAACATAAGAATTTCCAGCATTGTCTACCGCGAAGGTTCCTAACCAAACATTGGACGTATCATAAGGTGTGTTGTAGGTCCATTGTAAAGTTCCCGTGGCATTGTATTTCAAGATTTGCATCGGCATAATTCCACCGAGAATGTATACGTTTCCTGCGGCATCGCGCTCACATTCCCAAACGACATCCCAGTTGGTGTTGAAAGCAGGTGTCTGTGTCCAAGGGTCGATAATCAATGTCTCGCTGTGATCGTATGTATCAACAGAAAATCCGATGCTGCGTTGTTCTTGAGTGAAAGAAGAACGGATGAAGCTGTCGTAATCATCATCATTTCCTTCGTAAAAGGTGATAGGGGCATGATCAGTAATTGCACCAAAAAATGTTGGGATGTTTAGTTTACCATCGATGATTGAAAGATCACGGTCAAACAACATTTGAACTTTCTCCACATCGGCACCTGGGTGAAGGATTACAGCGTATTTAATCCCAATTTGAGGGTGAACTGTATATTCGATGTCTGTGTTTGGGTAAATGTTCTTGTAAACAATTTTCTTAAATCCTCTGGCTCCTGAGGCTGCGGTCATCACCCCATTTTCATTCGTATATGAATAGTTGTGGTAGTCGCTCATCTGTTCCTCACCAATCAACGCACCATTGCTCGAAGACCCTTTCCACGTCATGTTTACCACATCTGATTTGAACAAGAACTTACCGATGAGTTTCTCATTTTGCTTGTATTCATTGACGCTGCTTGCCATCTTTTGCCGGAGTGCATCGCGCTCTTCTTTTGGAATTTTTGTCGCCTCCAAGAAAGAGTATGAAACCCCTTTATCACCAAAGAAAATGCGCGTCGAGCCAAAATCTACGGCGTAGCGAATTTTTCCAGTTGACGCATTTTCATGCTCATCGAACTGACCTAGATTTTCAATAAATGATTTGCTTTGACTGTACTCGGCCGACCACGAGGGCGCCATATTTTCTTGTGCATAAAGCGCAGAAAAGCAGATGTTTAAAAATGCGAGGAATAGAAGAAGTATTCGCTTCATAAGGTAGTATTTAGTTCAATATCAGTGTTTTGAATTGAGAAAACTTGTTTCTGGGTTCAATTTCAGATCGTTTAAGCAGGGGAAAGGTACTGAAAATGTTTGAACAAAATCAAATTGATGGAATGGATTTACACCAATGAAACACCAGTCATTTCGATGGGTGCTGCGATGCCCATTCTGCGAAGAATCGTAGGCGCCACATCCGCAAGAATTCCATCATTCAAAATAAGGTCACGTTCTTTGCTGACCAAAATGACAGGAACAGGATTGAGTGAGTGTGCTGTATTCGGAGATCCATCCGGGTTTACTGCAAAATCAGCATTTCCATGGTCAGCAATAATTAACAATTCGTAGCCGTGTTCCAATCCTGTCTCGACCACTTTTTGCAAGCAGGAATCAACAGTTTCAACGGCTTTAACAATCGCTTCGTATACTCCTGTGTGACCGACCATGTCGGGATTTGCAAAATTCAAACAAAAGAAATCTGGCCGCTTTGTTTTCATGCAATTCACAATCTGATCCCGTACCTCAGGGGCACTCATTTCTGGCTGTAAATCGTAGGTCGCTACTTTAGGTGAATTCACGAGGATGCGGTCCTCCATAGGAAATTCTTCTTCACGTCCTCCACTAAAGAAAAACGTGACATGCGGGTACTTCTCTGTTTCTGCAATCCGAACTTGTGTTTTATCCAGACGAGTGAGTACCTCTCCCAAGGTATTGATGAGGTTGTCTTTTTCGTAAATGACATGCACATTTTTGAATTCCGCATCATAGCGCGTCATTGTGTAGTATTCCAATTGAAGCGCATGCATATTGTATTCGTGGAAATCGCGCTGGGTGAGGGCGATGCTTATTTCTCTCGGGCGGTCTGTGCGGAAGTTAAAGTTGATGACCACATCGCCATTTTCGATTTTAGCTATTGGTTGACCATTCTTAGTGATAACCGCAGGTTCGATAAATTCATCGGTCACCCCATTTGCGTACGAAGCAGTGATGGCTTCCGAAGCAGATGAATACGCTTGACCTTTACCCTTTACCATGACATCGTACGCTTTTTGGATGCGTTCCCAGCGATTATCGCGATCCATGGCGTAATAACGGCCAACAACCGTGGCGATTTTCCCCACACTAAACGTAAGCTCTTCCTCTAATTCTTCGAGAAACGCTTTGCCACTTTTTGGATCGCAATCGCGTCCATCGGTGAAGGCATGAATGAACACATCTTCTAAACCAAATTCTTTTGCAAGCTTACATAGGGCATAAATATGTTCCTGATTGCTGTGCACACCGCCTTTTGATACTAAACCGATGAGGTGTAATTTTACATTGTGATCCTTGGCATGTTGAAATGCTTTTCGGAGTTTGGGATTTTGAAAAAAATCACCTTCGCGAATCGCCTTGTTGATACGTGTAAGTTCTTGGTAGACAATACGTCCAGCTCCAATGTTCAAGTGTCCTACCTCAGAGTTGCCCATTTGACCCTCTGGCAAACCCACATTTTCGCCACTCGTTAAAAGTGTAGCATGCGGACGCTCGACCATAAGTTGGTCCATAAATGGAGTATGGGCATTGTAAACGGCGTCAGAATGAGAATGGTCTCCCAAACCCCAGCCGTCAAGTATAATAAGTCCGAGGCGTTTTGTCATTCTATAAAGTTATTTGAAAAATCGCTCCCTTTGGTACATTTGGAGAATAAGTAATGGTTCCTCCATGTAATTTAACGAATTCAGAGGCAATGAATAAGCCTAGTCCACTGCCTTTTGTAGTGCGTGTTTCTTCATTTCCACCGCGTCTAAATTTTAAGAAAATTTCAGTTTCCATTCCGCTTGGCACACCTGGTCCTTGATCTACAACGCGAATGATGGTTTGATCTCCAACCTTTAAAAGTTGAATTTTGACCTCTTCTTGCGTGTATTTCAGCGCGTTATCAATCAAATTGCTGATGGCTGCGTCGAGCATAAGCTTATCGCCAACGACATGAATGCTTGGTGCGATGTCTACGTTTATTCTCGACTGATTTCCCTGAATCTTACCGTCCAATCGTTCTATGATTCGAGAAACGAGTGCCGAAAGATCGATGTCTACACGCTCTGCTTGAAAGGTTTGATTCTCTAGTCGAGCAGCATTGAGGATATTGTCAATCAAGGCTTCAAGTCGTTCGTTTTCAGCAATGGCTTTTTGAAGGAGGTCTTGTCTCAAGTCTTTGTCAAGCTCGCGTTTCAAGATGGTTTGCAGGTACAATTTGTTGGACGCGAGGGGTGTTTTTAACTCATGCGTCACGGAGAGCATGAAGTTGTTTTGTTGCTGTGAGAGTTTTAGTTCTTTGCGGATAGAACTGCGTATTTTCCAGATTCCAGCAAGCAGGATAGCAAAAAATACAAGCCCTTCGCCCATAATCATGGTGATGCGCTTCGAGATTTCGGTTGGTTCTTGCTTGAGTTCTTCGGTGAGTTCAATCAAATGGTAAGCCCACCAAGCAAATTGTACCAAAGCATAGATCCCGAGGATGTAAAAGAGGATGGCGTTTTGGCGTTTCACAGGGAGAGAATTGAATCAATACGCGCGTTCATTCTTGCCTTCCACCCAATTGATGAAAGCCTTGTTCACCACTTTGTTTCCGCCTGGTGTAGGGTAATTTCCTGTGAAATACCAATCACCGAGGTTCTGTGGGCATGAGCGATGCAAGTTTTCTACAGTTTGGTAAATGATCTTCACCTCAGCATTGATGCTTGAAGGGGTCAATAATACCGCAATTTTATCTGAAATTTCTTGATCAGTGAATGGAGAATAGATATCCTTCACATGGTTCACAATATTTTCTTTCGGCATATCGATTTGCGACAAACAGCGCTGATACACTTGCTGAATTCTATCTTCCATTCCACGGTCTTTCAACAGTTGAATGGCTGCTTCAAAGGCAATGAAGTCACCCATCTTCGCCATGTCGATTCCGTAGCAATCAGGGTAGCGAATTTGGGGTGCGGAGGACACAACAACGATTTTCTTCGGGTTGAGACGATCGAGAATCTTTAAAATACTTTGCTTCAAGGTTGTGCCACGAACGATGGAGTCATCGATAACCACAAGGTTGTCTTTTCCACGTTTTACACTACCATAAGTAATATCGTATACATGTGCTACGAGGTCGTCGCGGGAGTCATCTTGCGTAATGAAGGTGCGCAGCTTCGCGTCTTTTATGGCAATTTTCTCGATGCGTGCCCGCTGGTAGATGATCTCTTTGAGTCGATCTTCAGTTAGTGCATTGCCCTCAGCCAAAATCGCTTTGAATTTGCGGTCGTTGAGTTGGTCTTCTAAACCTTTAATCATCCCGTAAAAAGAAACCTCGGCCGTATTTGGGATGAATGAAAATACAGAATTGTCCAAATCTCCATCAATGGCTTCCATCACTTGTGGAACAACATTTTTTCCGAGTAATTTGCGCTCTTCATAGATTTCACGGTCGTTTCCGCGAGAGAAATAAATGCGTTCGAAAGAACATTTTTTCGGCTCTAGTGGCTCGTTGATTTCCACTTCCGAGACTTCGCCATTTTTACGAATAATGAGTGCGTGGCCAGGAGCAAGTTCTTGAACATCTTCGTCTTTAATATTGAAAGCGGTTTGAATCACCGGACGTTCGGAGGTAACAACGCAGATTTCATCATCTTCATACCAATATGCTGGACGAATTCCTGAAGGATCTCGCAAAACGAAGGCGTCGCCATGACCAAAAAGACCAGCCATTGCATAACCACCATCCCAATCCTCAGAGGCCTTTTTCAGTATTTTTTCAATATCGATTCGCTCAGCAATCAAGTTGTAAACGTCTTGGTTCGTGCAATCAGGGTGCTTTAATTTCGCGTATAGCTCTTCGTTTTCTACATCGAGGAAGTGACCAATCTTTTCCAGAACTGTCACGGTGTCCGACTTTTCCTTTGGATGCTGACCAATTTCAATCAACACACTGAAAAGTTCATCTACATTCGTAAGGTTGAAATTTCCTGCGACCACGAGATTTCTCGTAATCCAGTTGTTTTGACGAAGAAAAGGGTGACAACTTTCGATGGAGTTTCGACCAAAAGTACCGTAGCGAAGGTGACCTAGAAACAACTCACCGGTAAATCCAGCATGTTTTTTCAGATAGTTCACATCCTTGAGATAGGCTAGATTTTCTTCACCGATTTCTTTGAATCGCTGATTGACGTGATCGAAAATATCTTGAATAGGTTTGCTGTCTATGGAACGGTAACGCGAAATGTAGCGTTCACCTGGCGCCATGTCCAATTTTATATTGGCAATTCCAGCTCCATCTTGACCGCGATTGTGCTGCTTTTCCATCAAAAGGTGCAGCTTATTAATCCCATAAAACGGCGTGCCATAGGTGTCGAGGTAATATTGGAGGGGTTTCTTCAGTCGAAGTAACGCTATTCCGCACTCGTGTTGTATGGCATCGCTCATGGGTACAGTTGTGTAAAAATGAGCGCCAAAGTTAAAGTTTATTTAACCGTTTAACTGAAAAAAAATTCAAGAATTAATGAACAATTTAGGCAACCTAAAGGGTACTTTTTGTGTTTAACAAGGGATACGACAATTCACCACAAATGTTAAACGTTTGCAATGTGATGGAAGAACGTGTGAATTGTATTAACTTCGATTGTTGATGAGAAAGACCCTAGCCGCACTCTTGCCTTTTTGTTTCTGCATTTCTGCAGTTGCGCAACAGGTATGGTTGCATCCAAATCGGGGGCAGTGGGATGGTCGAATTCGTTATAAGGTTGAACTTCAACAAGGAGAGATGCTCTTAGAAAATGATGGATTTACCTATCATCTGTTCGAACAACCTGGTCATGACCACGAAAAACACTCTCAAGAAGAGACTGATGTTGCGGAGTCTTTTCCTGCACAGGTGATTCGGTCACGCTTTCTAAATTCTTCATTTACAGGAAAAATCAGTGAGTCGGACAGTTCAACTTTTTATCGCAATTACTTTTTAGGCAATGATGCTTCAAAGTGGCGTTCAGCTGTTTATAGTGTCGCATTGGCACGTTATTCCGATGTGTATGAAGGCATCGACTTGGTGGTAGATGGGAAGAAAGATAAACTCAAGTATTCGTACATTGTTTCGCCCGGAGCCAATGCGTCAGAGATTGCTTTTCAAATCGATGGGGCCGACAAGGTGGAGTTGGGTGAAGATGGTCAGTTGATGATCCATCACCGTTTTGGTCAAATCACAGAATCAAAGCCAATCGCTTGGACGGAAAAGGATGGGAAGCGCAAAAATGTTAAGATAGAATTTGTTTTAGATGGAAATGTAGTGCGCTATTCTTTGCTCGAAGACTATGATGAATCCGCTACCTTGGTCATTGATCCATATCTCGTGTTCTCCTCTTTTACTGGTTCTGCGGCAGATAATTGGGGCTTCACGGCAGCGCCAGATCCTCTGGGAAACCTCTTTGCTGGAGGAATTGTATTCGCCGCGGGGTACCCAATCACAGCAGGTGCTTATGATGCGAGTTACAGCATAGGTAATGAATCAGGTTTTCAGGTTGATGTTGGATTAACAAAATTCAATGCGACAGGCACAGCTTTGCTTTATTCCACTTACCTCGGTGGACAGGGAAATGAAACGCCTAACAGTATCGTTTGTGCTCCGAATGGTGAATTGTTCGTGTTTGGTGTGACTTCATCTTCCAATTTCCCGATGGGACAAAATCCGTATGACAATAGTTTCAACGGTGGTCCAACAGAAAATGAGAATGCCATAAACTTTACTGGTTCAGATATCTACATAACACGATTTAATGCTGCGGGAACAGGATTATTGGCATCAACCTTTGTGGGTGGTTCAGGTACTGATGGGTTGAACACGCTGAATTTACATTACAATTACGGGGATCAGTTTCGTGGGGAAATCATTCTAGATGCAACTAATAACGTATATATCGCTTCAACAACCCAATCATCGAATTTCCCTGTGGTTCAAGGTACCCAGTCCTCATTGAATGGCGCTCAGGATGCAGTCATTTTTAAAATGCCAAGTTCATTAAGTACGATGACATGGAGTACGTTTTTTGGTGGAAGTGGCAACGAAACGGGCTATT
Source organism: Cryomorphaceae bacterium (assembly GCA_021300505.1). Taxonomy (GTDB): domain Bacteria; phylum Bacteroidota; class Bacteroidia; order Flavobacteriales_D; family Crocinitomicaceae; genus M0103. The sequence continues at coordinate 15,636 of JAJTDQ010000002.1, read as the reverse complement.
CCATTCAAGTCGCTCCGAATGGAGAGAGTTATGTTGCTGGAGGAACCAATTCTGCACAGTTACCGGTCATTGTGGGGAATGACCTATCGTACAACGGTGGATTAGCAGATGGTTATGTGGCGCGCTTTAATCCTGCAAATGGTGCAGTCCTGTCTGGAACATTTATGGGCTTAAGCGAATATGATCAATCGTATTTTGTACAACTTGACTTTGACAACAATGCCTATGTTTTTGGTCAAACACAATCTCCATGGCAGATGACACCGGGACTTTATGGAACGCCGAACTCTGGGCAGTTTATCCGAAAATACGACCCACAGCTCAATACGATTTTATGGACAACGATGGTTGGGGCAGGATCTGGCAATGTAGAAATTTCACCAACTGCGTTTCTTGTTTCCGATTGCTATGAAATTTATTTCTCAGGATGGGGTGGACTGGTCAATCAGAATTCTCAAGCAACCTTCAGTTCAAGTAGCGGCTTACAGGTGACGGCTGATGCTTTTCAAACCATGGGCAATGGAAGTAATTTCTATATTGCTGTTTTGGAACAAGATGCTTCATTGCTGAAATATGCAACTTATATGGGCGGATTGTCCAGTTCATCAAACCATGTTGACGGTGGGACGAGTCGCTTTGATAAGTCAGGCAGAATATATCATGCGGTATGTGGTGCCTGTGGCGGAAATGATTATGGATTTACCTCCACACCAGGCGTATGGTCGCCAACGAACAACAGTTCGAACTGCAACTTGGCAGCGTATAAGTTTGAGTTGAATAGCATCACGGCAGTGGTTTCGGATCCTGATCCACTCATCTGCTTGCCTGATCCTGTGGTGTTCTCCAACAACAGTGCAAATGGAAATTCATTCTTGTGGAATTTTGGCGACAACACGACCTCAACTGAAGTCAATCCTGTTCACTTGTACAATGGTCCTGGAGAATATACCGTAACTCTCGTAGTTGCCGATTCCAATGGGTGTTATTCACCCGATTCTGTCGAATTCATTGTGAACATTGGTGATTTTCAAGGGGGTGTAACTCAGCCTCCAAGTGCAATTTGCCCAGGGGTGCCGTTTACACTTGAGGCCTTCGGTGGTTCTCAGTATTCTTGGTCGCCTTCAGCTGTGCTGAACAATCCAACGAGTCCAACGCCTGTAGCTACGGTTTATGAAACGACAGTATTTACAGTTGTCGTTTCAGATAGCTGTGGAACAGATACGCTTCAACTGACCTTGCCCGTGTATCTTGATGATCCCGTAGTTTCAGAGGACACCTCCATTTGTATTGGCGGTAGTGCGAATCTTTTCGTCATTGGCAATGGTTCGTACCTTTGGTCTCCAAGTACAAGTTTGTCGTCGGCAACTTCTTCTACACCAATTGCAACGCCAACGATTACAACGGAGTATATTGTTGAAACGACATCGCTCAATAGCTGTGTATACATGGATTCCGTGACTGTATCGGTGTACTTCGATCCACCGATGCCGGTGATACCTGATGTGGTGCCGATGTGTCAAGGTTCATCTGTGGTCATAACGGTTTCAGGAGCGGAAACCTATGTATGGACACCTGCGAATGCGATTACACCACAAACGGGACCAACAGTTACTGTCTCTCCTGCGGATGACTTTACCTATTACTGTGATTTCATCAATGCATGTGGTGTAGTGCTTGATAGTGTACTTGTTGATGTTATTTCAGCTTCTATCATCGCGGGTAATGACACGATTATATGTCCGGGTGAAAGCGCGAGTATCTGGGCATCTGGTGGTGTGTCGTATGTGTGGAGTCCTGCTGCAACGCTTAGCAATGCATTTACATCAATAACCTTGGCAACACCAGCGAGTCCAACGTACTATGTGGTAGTTGGGACCGATGTCAATGGCTGTACCGATTCCGATAGTGTGTTCGTCGATTTGTTTCCACAGCCCTTCATCCAGACCAACCCAGATGTATTTGCGATGTATGGTGATGAAGTACAGCTCAGCGCGACAAGTACTACGAGTGGAACCTATTTTTGGTCACCTGCTGAGTATTTGAGCTGTGTAACGTGTAATTCACCCGTGGCTACACCGAATCAAACCATCACCTATACGGTTTCATATACCGACCAAAATGGCTGCTCAGCGCAAGACAATGTAACGATACATTTTGACCCCATCATTTATATTCCGAACACCTTTACGCCAGACGGGAATGAGTTCAATCAGACATTCAGCATGGTGGCTGCGAATATTTCAAAGTTCGAACTTTTGATTTTTGACCGTTGGGGAGAATTGATCTACACCATGCAAGACCTCAACGACTATTGGGATGGCTCTTACAATGGAGTTCCTTGTCAGGATGGAACCTATACCTGGAAGTTGACCTATTGGAATGAATCAGAAGAAGAATTCCAACTGACGGGACATGTGAACTTACTTCGTTAGACTAAACGAATTTAGGATCCGTTTCCATCACGTGACCGCACTTCTTGCATGTTCTCATATCTTCTGAAGCGTAAAACTCTTTAAACCGTGGAATAAAGTCATTTTCGATGTTGCTCAGTGGGAAGCGGTATTCCTTTAACTTGTTGTTGCATTTTTCGCAGAACCACATCAATCCATCAACAAGGTCTGTTCCTTTGCGCACGCGTTCAATGACCAATCCAACCGTGTTTGGTCCGCGCATGGGGGAGTGGGGTGTATTGCCCGGCAGGAGAAATATTTCACCTTCGTTAATCACAATGTCTTTTGCTTTTCCGTCTTCTTGAACGCGCACAGTGATATCCCCTTCGATTTGGTAGAACAGCTCCTCACTTTCGTTGTAATGGTAATCTTTACGAGCATTTGGTCCACCAACAACCATGACGATGAAATCCCCTGCATTCACATACAAGTTTTTGTTCGATACGGGTGGCTTGAGGAGATCACGGTTATCATCAATCCATTTCTGAAGGTTGAAAGGAGCTAACATGGCGTTCGTTTTTTACGAAGATAGGAAATTGTGGGAGAAGTTGGAGCACAAAAAAAGGGCTCAACTTGCGCTGAGCCCTTTACGATATTATTCGAACTTGATTAGTTCAAGATGATTCTAAATGTGCGCTCACCTGTTGTGTTGTACACGCGAACAAGGTACATTCCAGGGTTCAAGTTGCGAAGGTTTACTTCAGTAACTTTCGATCCTGCCACACCGTTCAATTCACGAACTACAGTGCGACCGTTCAAATCTGTCACCATGTAGCTGTACATTTCAGCAGTTGCCTCATTGTTGATGAACAACACACCAGCTGTTGGGTTTGGATAAACCGTCATGTCAACCAATACGTTTTCATCAATTCCAGCAACACAGTTCAATACATTCACCAAAACGTTTGCTGTATCGTTAGGACACACACCGTTGTTTGCAATGTAATCGAAGTTGTATTGACCAGGGATGTTGCTAGCGGTGTATTGATTACCAACAATTGCAATGTTTGATGGATTGTACCAAGTACCACCTAAGTCAACAGTTCCGCTTAAGCCATCCAAAAGGTTGAAAGACTCGTTGCGGCATACCTCCAATGTTCCGTTGTTACCAGCCAATGAAGGTCCGTAGATGTGAACTTGAGCAGACGAAGTATCAGCAGCACATCCTTCAGTTACGATATATTCGAAATCGAATGTTGTGTAAGCAAGACCTGCACTGTTGAAGTCAGAACCCGTAAGGTTTACGGTAGGAGTCATTTCATACCATACACCTCCATCGTCATTTCCGCCAATACCGTCAAATAGGTCAACCATTTCACCGCTACATACATCCAATACATTTGTAAATGCTCCTGCAGTCACAGACAATGGTGACAAAGCAATTTTGAATTCACCAGAAGAAAGTGTACTGCGAGAATCGAACATCATGTAATACGTTGCTCCGGGATTTAATCCACATGTTGTGAAATATGGTGCAGGAGAAGTCAGACCAATGGCATTGTCATTACCTGCAACGAACGTATATGCAGTATAGTCGCCACATGCTGTTGCAGTGTATAGTGCAATTTGTCCATCAAACGAGTTTCCAGTACAATCGATTGTTAGGTTTCCAGAAGCCGGAGCAACAAACTTAAACCACGTTGTAAAGCTCAACGTTGATTCACCCCAACCATCTGTTTCGTTATTACCTGTTGTCGCTGGAGCAACAAGAATTTCGCTTGCATCTACACTTGCTCCACCATTATTAAATGTACCTACTGATCCATCTACTGGAAGCAAGATTGCGTTACACGGAAGGTCATTTGCTGGAGGAACAATACATGTAAGTGTTGCTGCCCAGCCGCTCAAAGACACAGAACCATCAGATGTAAATACAAACGTCAAGCTACCGTCAGCAGCTCCAGATGTGATTGAACCTGGGTTGGTATCAAATTCTCCCATTAAAGGTGCTGCTGTGCTATTTCCGTTGTATACAGCCATCGATTCAAAAAACGTTTCAACGTTGAATGAGGTAAAGTTGACTTGTAGCAATGATCCCGGTGTAGAAGGCGTAATTGTAAACGTATAGTTTTCAAAGTTTTGGTAGTTTCCTGATGGGCCTCCACTGTCGAAGAAGTTACCAGAACACGCCACTGCAGAACCATTGGTCATTGAGATACAATCACCCATGTCAACCATAAGCGCTGTTGAATTAGCTGTTGATCCTGCCGAACATGTAACTATACAACGGTAGTAGGTCAATACAGTTTGTGAAACAGAAGCAGTTGATCCTGTTGCGCCAAAGATATCTGACCATGTTGTACCGTTCAAAGAGGATTGCCATTGGTATGTCAAACCTGACCCCATTGCAGCACCTGTCAACGAAAGGGTAAATGGAGCGCCATCACATGCAGTAATTACCGAAGCAGATGTAGCACCTGCCAATACTGGATTTGTACACGCTGCAGAAAATCCTATACAGGTTACGGAAGTGATGTGGCAGTCGAAGTCTTCAGTGCATCCTACTCCATTCCACTGGGGGTAGAACGTGCCATCAGATGGAGGTGTAAAAGTAAATGGTACAGGTCCAGAAGCAACAACGGTATTCGTTGCATCGAAAACAGTAACAAGACCACCATCAGCGATATCTAATGTATACATCATGGATGAGAGGAATCCATCAACAGTAGCGGCTTCACCATAATAGTTACAGGTTGTAATTTGTTGTGTTGTGCCGGGTGTAGAAGGTGCTGTGGCAAAACCGAAGGTCAATCCTGAGTTGGGACATTGACCGTAAGCCACGATTCCGCTAAGGAAAAGTGTCGTGGTAATGAGTAATAATTTGTTCATTTTCATAAATTTTAGTGCTAGAAAGGTATGAAAAAATAATGAGTTACGTGTAAGTAGCAAAAAGAAAGGAGGCTGTTGGGCCTCCTTTCTCGTTTATAACGTTATTGTAATGATTTATTGAATCACCACTTTGAAGGTGCGTTCAATGTCATCATTTCGAAGTGTAATGAAATAGATTCCAGTTACTTTATCTGTCAAATTGATTTCCGATACTGATGAAGGTTTCACACCATTGCGCTTATTCATGATCGTTCTTCCATTCAAGTCTTTCACTTCAATATCGAACACACCTGTATTACCTTCATTGGAGATGAATACAACCCCATTTGATGGGTTAGGGTACAAGCTGATTGCACTGAACATTGCTTCTTCTAGTGAATTGAAGTTACAGTTGGCATCTACGTTCAACAAGACATTGGCAGTGTCGTTTGGACAAATACCGTTACCTGAGATGTAGTCGTAGTTGTACTGACCAGGGATGTTCGGTGCAGTAATTTCTGAACTCGACATAAGCACGTTGCTTGGATTGAACCAAGAACCACCCAAATCAATGTTTCCATTCAATCCAGCCAAAAGGTCAACTGGCTCATTGCGACAAACGGTGATTGTTCCGTCTTCACCAGCTGATGATGGACGAGAAACGTTCACTTGAGCAATGATCGAGTCAGTTGCACAACCATCTTGTAAGGTATATTCGAAATTGAATACTTGGTAAGCCAAACCTTCAGAGTTGAAAATGCTTCCATTCAGTCCGATACCTGCTGATGGGATTTGAGCAGTCCAAATTCCTCCAGCGTCATAGCCAGTGATTGCTGTGAAAAGATCAGCAGTATCTCCTGTACAAACGTCAATTACATCTACAACACTTCCTACTTGGAAGTTAAGTGGGATAATTGAAATGGAGTAATTACCCGTTGTTGCAGTGTTGCCATCGTGTAATAAATAATACACATTTCCAGGTGTGAGTCCACATATGGTAAAGTTTGGAGCTAAGCTCGTACCTCCAATGGCGTTATCATTTGCGGAGAGTAAAGTGAATCCATTGATATTGGTACAATTCACTGCGTCGTATACGGCAACCTGACCATTGTAGTTGATGAATGTGTTGTTGATGCGTACATCTCCAGATACTGGAGCAACAAATCGGAACCACGTCGTATTGTTCAATGCAGAATTTAACCATCCAGTTGTCGTTTGTGCTCCAGTTGCAGGAGGTGCAAGTGACAACTCATCCAAAGAAACAGTTGCTCCTGTATTGTTGAAGGTATATACAGTTCCATCGGCAGCAAGCAATTCTGCAGAACATGCATCATCATTGGTTAATGGCATCGTTACAGTGAACGGTCCAATGTAAGCTGATGTATCGTTTGCACAAACAGCTTGAACATATACTTCATATACTCCGCCACCAAGCAATGCTGGATTTGCAATCGTGTCGTTCAAGTTGTTGTCGAAAAGAACTTCAGTTCCTTGTGTGTATGGGTCATATCCTGACATTCCATAAGCGACGTTAAATCCAGTTGATGGATATGCTGGTGAACTAGCCGTCCAAGCCCAAGAAACGAACAATGAATCCGTAGCTGAGCTGTTGAACATCGCTGATGGATTTGAACAGTAAGGCAAAGTCGTGAATGTACTTGCCAACGGTAAACTTTGAATCGTAGGGCTACAATCTGAATAGATATAGATGTCGTACGTTGTCAATTGAGTCAAGTTCGGGATGATGGCATTGGTAGCTGTAGTCGTAATTGTTATACCACCAGTTTCAGGGTTGAATCCATCAGGACCGTAAATGATTGTCCAGTTTGTTTCTCCCGCAATTCCACCTGTCCAAGTAATGGCTGCTTCCGTTGTAGAAACGTATGCATAAGTCAATGCGCTTGGTTTAGGACAATCTGTGTAGTAAAAGTGAACACACGAATTGTTTTGTAGGTAAGTTGCATTGTTCATCGAAACCTGAACAGTTTGTGCTCCTGTAGCTCCAATTTCAGCATCTAATCCGTAATTGTACAAAGCATTGTCGTGGATAACGTCATCGTAGACGAAATAGATTTCATTTGTCGTTTCTTCAATGATCAACTCGAAAGTTACACCATCCGTACCCAATGTAGAGAAGTAGTGTGCTACATTCGACCACATCACGATGAATTTACGATTTGGAGCAGTTCCAATGGTTTGGTAATAAACACCTCCATAAGGCGTGTTCATGTCTTGAACATAAGGGAACAATCCAGTTGGAGTCATGGTATAACCAACAGCTCCAGTTTGAGTTCCTAGAATGATACCACCGTTATTACCGATGGTTATGTCATTGATTAATGTTGCTTGATACAACAATGGGAAAGGCAGTGCTACCCCAAATTCTGAGTCATCTGTAGTATTTGTCGCTGTGCCAGTTGCCGCGATGTTTACGAAACCTGATGTTGGACACTCTGAATCGTACTCCAAGTATTGCGCTTGACCATACGTGTTCCAAGAAGCAACACCCGCCCAGTAAGAGGTATCTGTCGAAGAACAAATTGCTTGGATGTATGCTTGATAGAATGAATTTGTTGACAAACCACTCAAGGTATAAGGGTTAGAGTTTACGATCACCAATGTGCCCGTTCCTGGGACAAATCCTTGAGGACCGTATTCAATTTGCCATTGTGTTTCAGATCCAGCAGAATTCCACTGTAAGGTAGCTGAAGATGTTGTTGCTGTCAATACAGAGAATGAATTCGGCTGTGGACATGTCGGCAATGGTGCAATGTTTACGATATAATCTTCAGTTTCACCCCATGTATAGGTTCCACATGGGTTGATTGAAGTAAGTAAAGTAGTTTCCACATTCACCACACGCATGCGCGTTAAACCAAGAGTTGCTGTAGGAGGTACAGTGAAGCTACCTGTCTCCGTATGTGGTCCCACAACCGCAGCGGCAGACGTATAGACATTCTCTCCAGGGTCACTGAACGATCCATTTTGGTTGAAGTCGATAAATACCTTAGTCGCATTGTTGAAGTTACCCCCGCATGTTCCAATTTGAATCGATAAAGGATAGGTTACTGAAGCCGCCAAGATTGGTGCAGGAACTGTCGCTGTATAGTTTGAATATTGGTTTAACACTGATCCTGCTCCACCGGTGGTTGAACATGTTGACGAGTTGTTCAAAGTGCTTACGGAAACATTTAGGATTTCTTCATCGGCTACACTTGTTGCATTACTTGCGCAGTAGCAATTGATGAAAGAATTCGTCGTTACCAGAACAGGTGTAGACGTAGCCGTTAATCCACTTGCCGTACATGTGATGATACACTGATAATAGGTGTTTACACTTTGTGTTGTGTTGTAAGATGGAGAAGTTGCTCCACTGATATTTGTGAATGTTGTTCCGTCCAATGAAGACTGCCACTGGTAAGTTAAGCCTGAAGCCAATGTTGCGCCACTCATCGAAAGCGAGAATGTATTTGCTGGACAAACTGTTGCATTTGATGTTGTCGTTGCTCCACCAACTGGCTGACCTGCACAAGCAACAGGAGGTACAATGGAAATGTTGTAATCTTCCGTTTCGCCAGAGCCAAATACAGTACACGCATCAATCGCTCCATTTGTGTTTCCATTTCCACGTGTACGGATCCGCATTTTTGTACTTCCCGGAGTTGCAGTTAAAGGAATCGTCACAGAAACCGTAGTGACTTGACCACTTGGAATCGCTAAACCAATTTGTTGCCATTCTGATGCTTCAAACACAAGGTTTTGGTTGTAGTCAATCCATACAGAAGCAATTGCTGCTGAATAGGTTCCAGCAGCTTCCATGGTAAGTGAAAGGTTGTAACTCTGACCAAGGAACACAGTTGCTGTATTTGTATACGATGTGTAGAACGGAGAGGCTGTTGGATTCGTCGTCGTAGAATTATTGGTCATGTTACTAAATGACACAACATTCATAAGCGTCCCCGTACCTCCCGCACTGGTTGGCGCACAATATTGCGCAACTGCCGCACTTGACAGCAAAAGCGTGATGAGTAAGGTGTTAATTATTCGTTGCATTTTCTTTTATTTTAAAGGGTTCAATGACTTTGCGAAATGATGATTAGTTCAGTACGATTTGGAAAACTTTCGATGAACGGTCGTTAAATGCTCTTAAGAAGTACATTCCGGGTTGTGTGTTTGTCAAGTTGATCTCTGTAACCGAAGAACCAGCCACAGCCATTGAACTTGTGTAAACCATTCGTCCATTTATATCCATCACCTCGAAGAAGTACATTTCGTTTGATTGTTCATTGGTAATGAATACCATTCCCGTTGATGGGTTAGGGTAAACCGTGAAGTGTTCAACTTCCAAGTCTTCAATACCATTGAAATCACAGTTCGGGTTAACACTCACCAACACATTCGATGTGTCATTTGGACAAACACCATTTCCTGTGATGTAGTCATAGTTGTATTGACCAGGAATATTTGGAGCACTAATGAATGACTCTGTTACTTGGTTGCTTGGATTGTACCATGTACCTCCCGCATCCATATTTCCTGAAAGTCCAGTCAATAAGTCGAATGGTTCATTACGACACACCGAAACAGTTCCGTCATTTCCTGCAGAGGAAGGTCCGAAAATGTGAACTTGAGCAATTGAAGTATCTATTGCACATCCATCTGTAATGCTGTATTCAAAGTTGAAAACATCATAAGCCAAGCCTGCTGATGAGAATAAGCTGTCGTTTAATCCAGCTCCAGAGATTACCAATTCAGCAGTCCAAATACCACCTGTGGAATATCCTGAAACACCATCAAAAAGGTTAGCTGTTTCTCCAGAACAAACATCAATTACTCCGTTGAACGCACCAGCATTAAGGTTAATTGGTGTGATAGAAATTGCATAGTTTCCTGGAATAAAGCTGAAGCCATCATGCATTAAATAGTAGGTGTTTCCTGGAGTTAATCCGCACACGGTGAAATTCGGTGCGTTGCTCGTACCACCGATCGCATTGTCATTCGCAGCAATCAATGTAAATGTGCTAAACTCTGTACATGCAGTTAATGAATATACTGCTACTTGTCCATTATAATTAACGGAAGTATTGTTGATGCGCACATTTCCAGATGTTGGCGCTACAAACTTGAACCAAGTCGTAAGGTTCAATGTTGAATCTACCCAACCTGTTGTTGTTTGTAGTCCAGTCGCAGGAGGTGCAATAATGTCCTCGTTCAATTGAACTGTAGCACCTGCGTTGTTGAACGTGTACACTGTTCCGTCAACATTTAAGAGTTGTGCATCACACACAGAGTCATTTGCCAATGGCATAATCACAGAGAATGGTCCAACATACGCTGAAGTATCCGTTCCACAAACCGCTTGCACATACACTTGGTATACCGCGCCACTCAATAATGTCGCATCATTGATGATGTTGTTCAATGCAGTTCCAGAACTTGCCACAGTGCCTGTGTACAAATCAAATCCATTTACACCATACTGAACGTTGAAACCTGTCGCAGGGTAGCTTGCAGATGATGCTGTCCACGTCCATGACGCAAGGATCGATCCCGTAGACGTCGTATTGTTCATTGTTGTAGGGTTTGAGCAGAATGGAGGAGTTGTGAAAGTCCCAAATAACCCTAGACTTTGGTTTCCAACGGAACAGTCTGCATACACATAGATATCATATGCGGTCAACTGGTCAAGATTCACTAGTGAAATAGTGTTCGTAGCTGAGTTCACTGTTGTTCCAGCTGATGTTGGATCAAATCCAGCTGGTCCGTAAATAACCGTCCAGCTTGTTTCACCCGCCAGTCCAGCTGACCACGAGAATGTTGCTTGATCAGACAGGACAGAATTGGCAACCAAGTTTATCGGTTTAGGACAATCGGTATAAACGAAGTGAATACAAGAGTTTTCACTTAAATAGGTAGCTTGGTTAAAAGATACTTGTACATCTTGGTTCGTACCAGCTAGACCAACAGTCGCTGATGCACCATTATCGTATGCCAAAGACCCAGTAATTACGTCATCATAGACATAATAAATTTCTTGGGTTGCTTCGTCAATGATTAACTCAAAGTGAATTGGGTTACCTGCAGCACCAACGCGTTCTTTTTCCCACTCGATAATTGTTTGTCGATTTGGAGCAGTGCCAATAGTTTGTTGCCAAAGTCCACCACCATTTCCTGCGAGGTCATCCCAAAAAGGGTAGAGTCCATTCGCTGCGGTTGACATTACTGTATTGTTCAAGGCAATCTGGGCAGTTGTTGTTCCAAAAACTATAGCTCCATTATTTCCTATTGTAGCATTCGTGTAAGGAACACCTTGGAAGAACACAGTGTAAGGAAAGGTTATTGGCGCTTCATCTTCATCATTCAATGGCAAAAGCGTTCCGGTTGCACTAATGTCGATAAAACCACCCGCTGGGCATGTATTGTCGTAATCAACATAAGTTCCTTGGTTGTAGGTGTTGAACGAAACTAATCCTGTATAAAATGAGCTATCTCCTGGCGTACAAACCGCACGAATATAGGCTTAATAGAATGAGTTTGATGTTAAACCATTGATAGATGCAGGGTTTGAATTAACAAGTACTCCTGTTCCAGTTCCTGGAGTAAAACCAGTTGGACCGTATTCAATTTCCCATTGTGTCTCAGAACCGTTTGTAGTCCATTGCAATGTTGCCGTTGTATTGGTGGCATCTACAAATGTCAAGTTTGTAGGTTGAGGACAGGTAGGCGCAGGTGTGATGTTCACCATATAATCTTCTGTCTCACCAAAGGCGTACGTTCCACATGGGTTAATCGTAGCTGCAGAAATGGTTTGCATGTTGATCACGCGCATACGAGTTAATCCAACAACAGCACTTGCAGGAACTACGAATGCAGCATTGATTGTATTTACTCCTACAACAGGAGCTGGTGATACATAAACGAGTTCTCCAGCATCTGTAAACAAACCATTTTGGTTATAGTCGATAAATACCTTGCTCATATTGTTATTGATTGTTCCACATGTTCCAACAGTCACACCCAATGAGTAGGTCGCGGTAGCTGCGAGGTTTGGAGCAGCAACCGAGGTGAAATCAGAGTAAGCATTTAAAGTTGATGATCCAGTTCCCGTCGTTCCGCATGTTGATGTGTTGTTTAATGAGCCAACCGTTACGTTGAAAATTTCCTCATTAGCAAAATTGGTCGCCGTACTTGTACAGTAACATTGCATAAATGGGTTTGTAGTTACCTGAACTGGTGTTGACGTACCAGAGAATCCTGAAGGACCACATGTCACCACACATTGGTAATATGAATCAATGTCTTGACTTGTGGTTAAACTTGGTGCAGTTGCTCCAGAAATATTGTTATAGGTCGTTCCATTGGTTGAAACTTGCCATTGATACGTGATTCCATCTCCTTGAGAGGCATTGTTCAACTGAACAACAAAGTTTACATCGGGGCAAATGGAAGGTGTTGTAGAAACCGCAATTCCTCCATCGGGAGTTCCGTTACATGTTGGAGGGAGCGTGTAGGTAATGCGAATATTTGGACGGTTGTTACCGTATGTAGTCGTTGCTAATGGTGTGGCATTTGATCCTGCTGTTGTCGCAGCCCAACCCAAGGCTTTCCCTGGGGTATTCGTGAAATAATAGTTATTGGCACCACTAGCAGTACCTTGTCTGAAGAAATCTGTAAGAACTTCTAGTGATCCACCAGTATACACAAAACCAGTTGAAAGGGTAAATCCTTCCCATCCGGGACCGGTAACGGTGAAACCTTGTGCGGCATTATTATAGACATTCGTTGCTGTACTGGTGAATGATCCCCAGGTTGTTCCTGCAGTCAACGCGGTTGCAGCGTTATTTTCTAAATAAATCTGAAACTGGTTGGGTGCAGTGATTGTTCCTGCGGCTTTTTGCCATTCAATCATGGTAATAGTCGAGCCTACTGGAATTGTTGCCAACTCATCCGAAGTATATAGGTAAGCATACTTGGAATAGTTGATTGTTGAAGTGGCAGAGCTCCGGTAATACGGCCCGTAAAAGTAATTGGCTGTTGTGCTGGTTCCGATGGTTAATGACTGTGCAATCGTGTCAAAGCTTGTTAGCATTGATAAAATTGCGATTAGGTAATAATGGATACGCATAATAAAAGATTTAAGCGAAAAAAAGAGCCGCCACTGAGGACGGCTCTTATGAATTCATGTACGATTAGTTTTTGATTACTCGAATTACTTTCTGAGTAGAATCTGTATTAATCGTGAAGTAATATACTCCTGTTACTGCTGAAGTAAGATCGATTGTTTTTGTCAATCCATTCAATGCTTCTGTTCCGATGATACGGCCTGACGCATCTGTGATTGTCAATGTACCAATCAATACTTGGTCAGAAGAAAGGTTGAACATACCCCAAGATGGGTTAGGTTTAACACTGATCTTCGTGATGTCTTTATCATCCAATCCTGACAAGTCAATTGTCAAACAAGATGATGTATCAGAACATCCACTTGCATTGGTAACAACCACTGCATAGCTTCCTGTTACAGTTGGATCAAATGTTTGAGAAGTTGCTCCTGCGATGTCAGCACCTGTAGCACAATCAATCCATTGGTAAGCAGCACCTGTTGAAGCAGTAGCTGAACCGTCACCATTGTCAGTGATTGTAGCTGTAGGGTTCGCATTGATTGTCAATACCAACGTAGCAGTTGAGTCACATCCCGCAGCATTTGTTGTTACATAATCGTAAGAACCAGATGCGTTATACGTTTGACCATTCCATGTGTAAGAGTCACAAGCTGTCATTGTTGTAGTACTTGTCGAAGAGTTGTTGATCGTCAAGTTCAATGTCGCTGTAGAGTCACATCCTGCAACAGTTTGCGTATTGTATACATATGCTCCAGACGTTGTGTACGTTGAGCCATTCCAAGTATACGTATCACATGCAGTGATTGAAGTGGTACTTGTAGCAGCATAGTTCAACGTCAAGTTCAATGTTACTGTAGAGTCACATCCTGCAGCACTTGTTGTCAAGTACGTGTATGAACCAGAAGTTGTATACGTATTGCCATTCCATGCATACGAATCACAAGCTGTTACTGTTTCTGTAGTAAACAATGCATCATTAATAATCAACACCAAGGTAGCTGTTGAATCACAACCTACTGCATTTGTTGTAGAGTAAGTGTATGTTCCAGATGCATTGTATGTTGTACCATTCCATGCGTAGCTTACACAAGCTGTAACGTTTGTAGAACTTGTTGAAGAGTTGTTGATCGTCAAGTTCAACGTTGCAGTAGAGTCACAGCCTACAGCATTTGTCGTCAAGTATGTATATGTACCTGAAGTGTTGTACGTGTTTCCATTCCATGTGTAGGTGTCACAAGAAGTAACGTTCGTAGACGATGCAGATGCATAGTTTACAGTCAAGTTCAACGTTGCAGTTGAATCACAACCCAATGCATTTGTTGTCAAGTACGTGTAAACACCAGAAGTAGTGTACGTTTGACCATTCCAAGTGTAAGTATCACAAGCTGTAACGTTAGTTGTTGACGTTGTTGGTTGGTTTACCGTTACTGTTGCGTTGCTCACTGCTGAGTTACATCCTCCAAGACCAACTGCTACGATTCCGTAAGTAGTTGTCAATGTAGGGTAAACATGGTAAGTCAATCCACTTCCAAGGAAGATTCCGTTCAATGAGTATACGAAGTCAAGAGCAGTTCCTTGTGTTGACCAAAGTACTGTAGAATCACCGTTACAAATTGTAGGGTTCAACACGTTCATCACTGGAGTGTTGTAAATGGTAACCGGTACAGCGATTTCAGCTGAACAGCTACCAGCAGATGCATACGCATAAACTGTAGTTGAAGCCGTCACTGGTGTAGTGATTTGTCCACCTGTTCCGTTGATGTTCGCATAATATGCCATTGTTAAACCAGCATTATTAGAAGGAGTTGCTTCAGTAATTGCAGGCAATGTGTATGAATCACATGCACTTGGTGCAGAAATCGCAGACAATGTGATTGGAGCACATAGAGTTGTTGCAGCAGATGCAACAGACCAAGGGCTTACATCACCAGCGCCACAATTTGCACGGTAGTATACGGAATAAGCTGTGTTTGGTGTCAAACCTGTAAGGTTGAAGTAACCAGTAGTTCCTACGATAGAATCTGCAGGAGCTGCTACTGTTGTACCTGTACCTTGAACAAATCCAGCTGGACCATATTCAAAATCAAAGTTTGTCGCTGTAGCACATCCCATGTTCCAAGTAAGTGGAGCAGATGTAGTTGTTGCTGTACCAACTGTCATTGCTCCTGGAGCTGGACATGTTGGAGCCGGTGCGATTGTAATCAGGTAATCCTCCGTTTCTCCATAAGCATAGTTCAAACATGGATCCATTGTAA
>JAJTDQ010000039.1 GCA_021300505.1 Cryomorphaceae bacterium | reverse complement strand
AATTAAACTCATAGAGTCCCATGGTTGTCAGTCCATTCAAGAAATTGTGCAGACGAAGTTCCATTCCATTTTGCACATTATTGTACTGTGCGGAAGAGTTACCATGTAACGCAAGCCACTGATTCTTTAAATAGCGTGAACCCTCTGTCATCAGGATATGATTTTCAGTATCCATAAAAAGACCCAATGAGTGAGGTACGTGTTTTCGAAATGTACCACCCGACTCTGTAAGTAGAACATTCACCAGGTGGTCCTTTGTTTCAGGATAAAGAAGATCTGTGTTGTCACCAAACAGGAATAAAATTGTCGTTAAGGTGGTTAAGGTGAAATCGTAATCACCTTGTGGATTAAGTAACCATTGGGAACCTGTAACACCTCTAGGCACCAATGATTGTATGGCTTTATTGGTTTCAGGGATATCCTTCTGGGCATACAATCGGGCGAGTAGAATGCGTGGCGCTGTTGTTTTTCCGTCATTTTCCCAGTCAGCCATTGGCATTGCCGCCCATTCACCGACTACACTGTCAGCGAATGCACTTCGCGTATTCCATTGCATCGTTCGAGCCTGCGGTATGTGAAGATTGCCCTTCGGCAATGCAAAGGACTTGCTCCTCGCTGATCCAAGAATTGCCGTTGGGATATTCACCCGACATGAAGCCACCAGAAATAAGAAAGAGAGGAAAAAAGTAACTTTCATGCAACTTGAAATGACTTAAGTCTAATTTGGTCCGAGCAGTAAATCTTTGGTGTATCCATGCCAATCAACAGGGACATAGGTCATTCCACTTGGCGACTTCAACGCATTCGAACGGCCTGTTTCCATTAAATTAACCGTGAGTAATCTGCCTTCAGGACACCCCATGCTACACACCGCGAAGCACTTGTTTTTTAAGTAATAGAACCTCACCTCGCGAATCATTGCAAGGTACTCGCAGTTCATCGCTTCGATTTTACAGGGACGAGAAAAATCCCTCACTTCCAACGTATCATTGATTAGTTGAACCTTATTTTGAGAAAATTCTGTTTCCGTGGCAAAGTATTCCATCCGTTCAAAGGGCTCAAATCCTTTTAATTTTCTTGCATGCAGTAGCGCAGAATCCAAAAAAGCAGTCATATAGCTTACATACGCTGATTTTTGTTCAATGTCATCAAGTGAACATTGACATTCAAGAAATTCAAAATTGGAAATCACCTCACTCAACACTTTCATCGTATCTGCTGACTCAATCGCCAAAAACACACTTCCTCCCCAATGAAAATCTTCGAATTCCTCTTCGCAATATCGTCCCATCTCAAAGACAGCGCACACCGCCTTGTTTTTAATTACGCCAAGTGGAAAAATACGGTATTGACCAGCGCCGCAGCAGGCCTTAACTTCTCCTGCATTAACGAACAATACGAGAAGAAAAACGCCCAAGATTCTCATGTCGCGGATTGTTTTCGAATGATTTTCCAAAAAAGTCCAGGTAGGAAGCGTTTCAAAGTCACTGCTTTAATTTCCTTGTTTCCGATCAATACCTCTTTCTTCCCTTTCATAACAGCCTGTAACATGATCCTTGCACAGTTCCCTTCTTCTTCCAACATTAAACTTTCATAGAATCCATGGAGCGCATGTTTCGACGCACTATAGGCAGAGCGAAGGAAGAATCCAAATTTTCCAGCAATACTCGACAGTACCACGATATGACCAGCACCTTGCTTTCGCATGTATGGCAATACAGCCTTTGTCAATGCGATATTACCGAAATAATTCACCTCCATGATTCGACGATCCACGATCTCATCCGTTTCAAACGCAGTACCTCGTTGGCTAATCCCTCCGTTATTTATAAGTATGTCGATCCGCTTGACCTGGCCCACGACCGAAGCAGCCAATTCCTTGAAATTGTTAGAATGTGCCAAATCAAGCGGAACAATGAGATGAGATTCTGGGTGAGGCAGCTTTTGCCTTACTTGTTCTAAGTTAATTTGGTTTCTTCCTGACAACACGATCACCGCACCTGCTTCTGCACATTGTTTTGCTAGTTCAGCACCAATCCCTGAAGAGGCCCCGGTAATCCAGATAACTTTTCCCTGAAAATTTTGCATAGCTATGACAAAAAAAATCCCGGCTGAGCACCGGGACCTGATTTATTAAAGATCTGTTGGTAATTCGTATTCTTTCAGTGCCTTTTGTTTAGGCTTCAATTTCTCAATAAACACAACCTTAAATTTTTCATTATCGGATGTATAAATCATTTCAGAAATACCATTGATAATTGTAGGTGCATTTTTCTTGTCATTTGCGAATGGTTTTTCGAAAGGACCATATGTTCCATCGTCATAATAAACAGCAATGTGAACAATTCTACCATTTTCAACGCGTACCCTTCCTGTCACACAGGTTGAAGTACCATCACTATTGAAGAAACTCAAAATAACATTATTGTGATTGTCGTCTCCTACTGGATATGCGCCGCGCTTGATAAATGCCTGCTCCAATTTAGTAAAACAACTTTCTTGGGCTTGGGAAAGAAATGAAAACGTTAGAATTAAGATAAGTGCAAAACTTTTTCTCATGGGTATATGGTTTAAATAAGCATTGTTTTGTTGAATGAATCAGAGAAAAAATTCCATTTTCCGATTTCAGACAACGATGTAAAAATAAGATTTTTGTTGGCAATTTGAACATACCTTACACAAACGAAGTGTAAAAAGCGTGTAGTTGGATAGATTTCCTGGCTTTTTTCCAAATCAAACCAATTAGACGATTGATCCATAAGGTGCTGATTCGGATTAAATTGCCCGCTCGTTTTAGGTCTCAACTGATCCATAAAAACAACTTTGAACTGCTCACCCTTGGAGGAATAGATCATTTCGGAAATACCATTTTTAATAGTTGGCGCTTTCTTTAAGGCATTAACAAATGGATCGTCGTAAAGCACATATGAATCATCCGAATATTGCAGGAATACAGAAGTAATTTTCCCCCCTTCGACGCGGACTTTTCCAGAAAAACAGCCCATTCTTTCCTTGTTAAAAAAACAAATGACCACATTTTTGTGCATGGCATCTGGAACAGGATTAGCACCTCGTGTCGTGAATGCTTTCTCTAATTTGAGAAAACAATCTGTTTGAGATTGGGCAATGAAAAGCTGACCGATGAACAATAATGACAGTAGTAAACCTCTATGCATAGGCGAATTTTACGGGGTTTACCCTGATTTCAAATATAAGAAGAATCGCATAAATCCTCATATCGACTGAAATATTTAATTTTGACAAAAATTCATCGCGATGCGCACCTTACAAATTGCAGACCATTTTTCTGAAGCAGCTTCTGTCCTTGCCGCCTTCAGCACCACTGAGAACTTCGAAAGAATCGAACGCGCAGGAAATCTTATGGTTACATCCATTCGCGGAGGTGGAAAGATCATCAGCTGTGGAAATGGCGGTTCAATGTGCGATGCGATGCATTTTGCAGAGGAACTAACGGGACGTTACCGTGACGATCGTCAAGCACTCCCCGCCCTCTCGATTTCTGATCCAAGTCATATGAGTTGTGTTGGAAACGATTATGGGTATGCTCACGTTTTTTCGCGATATCTCGAAGCAATAGGAAATAGTGGCGATGTGCTCTTGGCCATATCTACTTCAGGAAATTCCCAGAACGTGCTCAATGCCATAGAAGTTGCTAGAAAAAAAGGAATGTTTATCGTTGGATTAACGGGTAAAGATGGCGGTAAAATGGCAACTTTGTGTGACATTGAAATCAGAGCGCCACACAGCAAATTTGCAGACCGCGCCCAAGAGATTCACATCAAGGTGATTCACGCATTGATTGACCACATTGAAACTCAATTTTCAACAGAATCTGTAAACGGTTGATATCTTTTGATAATAGGTATTAAATTCAAGAGACAAGATGGATAAAATCGCTAATTTTACACCTTCGATTCGTATTTGATCGATACTATGATTAGTCATGATCTACAGTCAACCGTAAAAAGCATTTTTTCCGCATATTTGGAACAAAATGGTCACCGAAAAACCCCGGAACGGTTCGCCATACTCGAAGAGATTTACAATTATCAAGGTCATTTTGACGTTGAATCGCTGTATATTAAGATGAAAAATCAAAACTACAGGGTTTCACGCGCAACACTGTACAATACCATCGAACTCCTTCTTGCCTGTAATCTTGTGCGCAAGCACCAGTTCGGTAAAAATATCGCACAATTCGAAAAATCTCATGGTTCCAAGCAGCATGACCACATGATTTGCACTGATACAGGTGAAGTAATCGAATTTTGTGACCCACGCATTCAAACGATCAAAGCAACCATTGAAGAGTTGTTTGGTGTGTCCATCCAACACCATTCGCTCTATTTCTATGGAGTGAAAAAGTCAGAAAACGATTTACCGAAATAGTCATGAACATCTCATTTACGGTCGATCAGCACAAAGAAATCCAAGTCATTTCGCTCAAAGGGAAGTTGTTGCATGATGCTGATATGGCAATGCTTCAAAGTGAACTTTCGGGGGTCTTGGAGCAAAAAGACCAACAGGTGATTTATAATTTGGAACATCTTGAACAAATGAATTCGTCAGGGCTAAATTTCATCATTCGGTCCTTGACAAAAACACGCATCAATGGTGGTGACTTGTGCATTTGTCAAGCACAGGGAAATGTCGCAACATTGTTGACAATATCTAAAGTAAACGAAGTAATAACCGTGTATGGCAATCTACAAGAAGCCATTCATCATTTGAATTAATATATTATGAAAGTAGATGTCTTGCTAGGACTGCAATGGGGTGACGAAGGAAAAGGTAAAATTGTTGATGTTATCACTCCGCACTACGACATTATCGCACGCTTTCAAGGTGGACCAAATGCAGGACACACCTTAGAATTCGAAGGTATTAAGCACGTGTTGCACACAATCCCTTCCGGAATTTTCCGAGAAGGTGTCATAAACCTTATCGGAAATGGGGTTGTCATCGACCCTGTTGTTTTCAAAAAGGAAATGGAGAAATTGGAGCCATTTGGTTTTGATATTCGTGCAAGATTAGTCATTTCCAAGAAAGCTCACCTCATTCTTCCAACACACCGTTTATTGGATGCAGCCTCAGAAACAGCAAAAGGAAAAAATAAAATTGGTTCTACACTGAAAGGAATCGGTCCTACTTATATGGATAAGACTGGTCGCAATGGCTTGCGTGTAGGAGATATCTTTACCTCTAATTTCAAGGGAAAATACGACGCGCTTGTTGAAAAACATCTAGGGATTTTAAAACATCATGAAGGATTCACCTATGATCTAGCTGAGCTTGAAGGTCCATGGATGGAGGGTATTGAAACATTGCGTGGATTGGTTGCTGTAGATAGTGAACATTACTTAAATGAAGCCTTGAAAAGCGGAAAACGCGTTTTGGCAGAAGGCGCTCAGGGCACCATGCTTGATATCGATTTCGGAACCTACCCATTTGTGACATCATCCAATACGGTAACAGCTGGAACCTGCACAGGACTTGGTATTGCTCCGCAAAAAATTGGAAAAGTCATCGGTATCTTTAAAGCCTATTGTACACGCGTTGGTAGCGGACCATTCCCTACTGAATTATTGGACGAAGTGGGTGATTCGATTCGCAAGGAAGGCAATGAATTTGGCTCAACTACCGGTCGTCCGCGTCGCTGTGGATGGGTAGATTTACCCCAATTGAAATATGCCATTATGATCAACGGAGTAACCGAACTGAGCATGATGAAAGCAGATGTTCTCGGTAACTTTGACACCATTCGCGTGTGTACGCATTACCTCATCAACGGAGAAAAAACAGACCGTTTCCCATACGACATTACGGATGTAGAATTGGTTCCAGTTTATGAGGACTTGCGCGGTTGGAAAGCAGATTTAACAGGATTAACCTCATACGATAACGCTCCAGATGCTTTAAAAGAATATGTTTCTTTCCTTGAAGCACAATTGGAAGTGCCAATCTCCGTTGTATCTGTCGGACCAGACCGAAATCAAACTTTAACCAACGAGTGATTCACTTCGGAATAGATAGACTCTTAAAAATTGCGCTTTACTCAGGCGCATTTTTTTTCGTGTCCTATTTTTCCAGTGCACAAAACAAAATACTCGAATTACTACCTGGATCTGAGAAACTTGGTTACAATGAAAAAACAGGCGCTCACCGTTTAGTTGGAAGCGTGAATTTCGTTTATCAAGGAAACACGATGTATTGTGATTCTGCGCATTACTTCGATAAATCAGAAGAAGTTCGGGCATACGGAAATGTGCATATCACCAAAGATGGAATCAACCTCTTCTGTGATTCACTCTATTATAACGGTAAGACCAAGAAAGCTAAACTTTGGGGACACGTCAAGGTGCGCGACATGGAGTACAAATTGACAACCGATACCCTTGAATACGATGCAAAGAAAGGTCGAGGCACCTATTTACACGGAGGGAAAATCGAAAGTATCTCCTCCAACGAAGTGCTTACTAGTCGCATCGGCTACATGTATCCGGATTCAAAAAACTTCTTTTTCAGCGGTAAGGTAAAGTACAAGAACGATGATTTAACGATGTCCACAGACACGCTACAGTACACCTATTCCAAGCAGTTGACCCATTTCTTTGGGCCGACTAAAATTGACAAAGGAAAAACGCACATGACGTGTGAACGCGGTTGGTACAATGTCCAAACGGAAGAAGGAAGTTTAATTAAGAATGCTGAAATTTTAGACTCGACACGCATCATTCGGGGAGATACTCTTTTGTATATGCCAAAGATCGGCCGTTCCATTGGGAAAGGGCATGTGTATTATACCGACACCACACAGCAAATGGTCTTTCAAGGAAACTACGCCCTATCTGACGAACAAAAACACATCGCCTACATCACTGGAAATGCCCTAGCGACGAAAATTCAAAAACAGGACACGGTCTTTATTCATGCCGATACCCTTATGAACATCACCGACAGCCTTACTGGAAAAATTCTTACCAAGGGGTATAATGGAGTAAAAATTTTTAATCGAAGTGTTCAAGCCATATGCGATAGTATTTCCTACGACGAAGAAAAAGGTCAAATGCAGCTCTTCAAGCAACCAATCATTTGGAGTCAGAATGCAGAGCTTCGTGGAGCACGAATGACCGTTTGGCTTAGTGACAGTTTAATTCGTTATGTCGAAATCAAGGACAGTGCAACAGCCATCATGGAGATCGATTCAGGATTGTATTACAACCAGGTGGCAGGTAAACGAATTGATGCCTATTTCAAGAACAACGAATTGATCCGTACAGATGTTGGGGGCAATGCGCGCACGATTTTTTATCCAGAAAACGAAGAAAAAACAGATACCACAATTACGGTAAAACGACTAGGAATGAATCGCTTATTCTCTCGAGACTTGAGAATATACCTTGATAGTGGTGAAATTAAAGGAGTGACCTATTACGAAAAACCGGATGGAATCTTTTACCCTATGGATCAAATTGATGCGGAAGAACAATTCATACGTGAGTTTAAATGGACACCATTGTTAAGACCAAAGGACCCCATTTCAATGACACTTACGGATTAAGATCCTCCTTCTTGTCCCAACGAGCAACGCGCTGAACTCCTTCTACTTGTTCAAACTTATGCATGAGTTTTTCCAAGTGATCTAAGTCATATACAAGGACATTAATCTTGCCTTCGAAGATACCATCCTCCGTTTCAAAGGAGATTGACTTCATGTTCACATTGTATTCTTTCGAAATAATTTCCGTCAAACGGTTCACCAACCCAATCTGATCGATCCCATTGATTCGAATTCCAGCTACACGCTCAACCATCTCCTGACCTGTCCATCTTGCTTTGATGCAATGTGTTGCCATTTTAGACAATAAATGTTCAGCATTCGGACAATTGATACGGTGAATTTTTATCCCTTCACTCATCGTAATGTAACCAAAAACATCATCACCCGGAATTGGATTACAACAACGCGCCATTTGGTATTGAATGTTTTTAAAATCCTGACCAATAATAATGGTATCGCCCTTTTTATTGATTTTTGGGATGATGTCATTCTCCAATCGGTCTTTGTTTTGTCCCGACTTTTTATCGAACTGAAGTGCTCCACCCACATTCTCGATCTCACGCAAACGCGACAAGTCGAGCTTTCCTTTCGCTATTCTAAAATAAAACTCAGTGGTTGAAGGTAACCCGAAGAACTTCTCTAGAAATGAGATATTCTCTGATGAAAAACGAATATTGAACTGCTTTAATTTTCTTTCAAGAATTTCTTTACCATCTGCGGCAATCGATTTCCGCACCTCATTTAAGGACGATTTAATCTTTTGTTTCGCTCGAGCAGAAACCACAAAACGAAGCCATTCATCATTCGGCTTTTGCTTTGATGACGTGATAATTTCAAGTTGATCTCCACTATGAAGTTGATAGCTCAAGGGAACCAATCTATTATTAACCTTGGATCCAATGCAACGATCTCCTGTGTCTGTGTGAATATCATAAGCAAAATCTAGAATCGTTGAACCAACTGGTAAAACGCGTAATTCTCCTTTCGGCGTGAACACATAAATTTCATCGGCAAAGAGATTCAGTTTGAACTCATTGACAAAATCCATAGCATTTGAGTCCGCATTGTCCATCAAATCGCGAATCTCCGCTATCCATCGATCAAACTTGCTTTCTTCGCTTTTAGACTCCTTGTATTTATAATGCGCGGCTAACCCCTTCTCGGCAATCTCATCCATACGTTTTGAACGAATCTGCACCTCTACCCACTTTCCTTGCGGAGACATCACTGTCGTGTGCAGCGATTCGTACCCATTAGCCCGTGGCGTCGAAATCCAATCGCGCAAACGATCCGGATTGGGTTGATAAAAATCGGTCACAATGCTATAAATCCTCCAACAATTGGACTTTTCTAATTCTTGAGGCGTATCAACAATAATACGAACAGCAAAAACGTCGTAGATCTCCTCGAAAGGAATTCCTTTATTGTTCATTTTACGCCAAATAGAGGAAATTGACTTTGTACGCGCCTTGACATCAAACACATACCCTTCTTGAAGCAAGGCCTCTTTGATTGGATGAACAAAACGTCGAATAAAGCGATTACGTACATCCTTCGTTGACTTCAAACTTGACTCAATCTTGCTATACATCTCAGGCTCGCTGTACATCAAGGCCAAATCCTCCAGCTCACTTTTCACTGAGTAGAGTCCTAAACGGTGTGCGAGTGGAGCGTATAAGAATTTTGTTTCTGATGCAATCTTCAACTGCTTGTCACTGCGCATACTTCCTAACGTACGCATGTTGTGCAAGCGATCTGCCAATTTGATCAAAACAACACGAATATCATCCGAAATCGTAAGAATCATTTTTCGAAAATTCTCCGCCTGAATCGAAGCATTCTCGTCAAAAACCTCTGGGATTTTTGTCAGCCCATCGATAATCAGTCGCGCCTTAGGACCGAACAAATCCTCGATATCTTGTAAAGTAATGTGGGTATCCTCAACTGTGTCGTGCAGTAATGCACAGGCAATCGCTGTGGCCCCAAGCCCCATTTCTTCTGCACAGATCCGTGCAACTGCGATGGGATGGTATATGTAAGGTTCACCCGACTTTCTTCGTACATCGCGATGCGCTTCAACAGCCACGTCAAATGCCTTTCGAATGAGCCGAGTATCCTCTCGTGAACGGTTTTTAGTCGCGCGAAGAAGACCTTTGAACGCATTTAGAATTTCTTTGCGTTCCTTTTCTAAATCAATGTTCAATGCTGCCTCTGATTGTTTGTCCATAGCGTATTATTTCGCTGGCAACACCTTCGTACTCACCTCACCAAACCCTATGCGAACGCCATCTTTCTCACAATGACCACGCATAATCACTGTGTCGCCATCTTGAATAAATTTGCGTTCAGATCCATCTGACATTTTTAAGGGTTTCGTTCCTTTCCATGCCAACTCCAACATTGAACCATAGGAATCTTCGGTTGGACCAGAGATAGTTCCAGACCCCATAAGGTCACCACATCGAATATTACATCCATTCACGGTATGGTGCGCCAACTGTTGCGCCATGTTCCAATACATGTATTTAAAATTCGAACGGCTTATTGTATTTTCAACACCACCATCTGGTTGAATAAAAACCTCAAGCGCAATGTCATACGACTTTTGTCCTTGAAATTTCAAATAGTCCAATACCTCAGGCTCTTGTGTTGGTGAATCTATTTTGAATGGCTGCAATGCATCCAATGTCACAATCCATGCGGAAATGGAAGAAGCAAAATTCTTCGCCAAGAAAGGTCCGAGTGGTACATATTCCCACGTTTGAATATCTCGTGCGGACCAGTCATTGAACAAGACCATTCCGAAAATAAATTCCTCCGCTTCCTCTGTAGAAATTGAATCTCCAAGCGGTTTTCCTTCATAGGTAATAAAACCTGTTTCCAACTCAAAATCGAGGTTTCGACAAGGAGAGAATATAGGATTCGCTTGTGGATCTGGTTTAATTTGTCCCTTCGGGCGATGAATTGCTTCACCCGATAAGATCACTGAACTTGCACGACCATGGTACCCAACAGGAATCCACAACCAATTGGGCAATAGCGCATTGGCAGGATCCCTAAACATCATCCCTACATTCGTAGCATGCTCGCGGCTTGAATAAAAATCGGTGTAATCACCAATTTGCACGGGCATACACATCGTCACTTGCGCTACTGGAATGAGCACTTGCGCCACATGGTGCTCGTTGTGTTTCAAGTCATCATTAGCTGTACTCAACAGTTTTGAAATCCGATTGCGTACGTCGCGTGTAACTTGCTTTCCTTTGCGCATGAAACCATTTAATGTTGATGCATCAAAATCAGACAGTTCAACAGGAATGTTTTCAAAATAGCCAAGCACGAACATTGATTTCAAGTCCAACACATCATCACCGATGCGAACACCAACACGGGGAGATAAATCTTCTGTTTTAATGATCCCAAAAGGTAAATTTTGAATCGGGAAATCGGAACCTAGCGGAACATTTACCCATGATTTCAAAGTTGGATCGTTTGCTGCAATTGCACCCATACGGTTATTTTCTTAGTCGTTAACTACTTATACGTTAAAGCGGAAATGCATCAAATCGCCATCTTCCACGATGTATTCCTTTCCTTCCACCTTAAATTTCCCTGCATCTTTCACAGCAGATTCAGAACCCAAAGTCACAAAGTCATTGTATTTCATTACCTCAGCACGGATGAACCCTTTTTCAAAGTCTGTGTGAATTACACCTGCCGCTTGCGGTGCCGTCATACCTTGCTTAATTGTCCAAGCTCTTACTTCTTTTACCCCTGCAGTGAAATACGTTTGTAATTTCAATAAGGCATAGGCAGAGCGAATCAAACGATTTACACCCGGTTCTTCAAGATTCAATTCATCCAAGAACATTTGACGCTCCTCGTAAGTTTCAAGTTCCATGATGTCAGATTCGATTTTCGCACCAATGACCAAAACTTCTGCATCTTCATCTTTCACCGCTTCTCTCACCTTCTCTACATAGGCATTTCCTGTTTTCACTGACGCTTCATCCACATTGCATAAATACAGCACTGGTTTTGTGGTAATGAGTTGAAATTTGTGCGCGATTTCCATCTCTTTTTCATCAAAATCGAGCGTTCGAACCGACTTCCCTTGCTCCAATGCTTCTTTGATTCGCGTTGCGATGTCATTCTCCTTCACCAATTCCTTGTCTCCCGACTTGAGCATGCGTGCAATCGATGCAATACGTTTTTCGATCGTCTCCAAATCTTTCAGTTGAAGTTCGATATCGATAATTTCTTTATCAGATACAGGATCAACACGGCCATCAACGTGGATGATATTTCCGTCATCAAAACAACGTAAAACATGGATTATTGCATCTGTTTCACGGATGTTTGCTAAAAATTGGTTCCCAAGTCCTTCGCCTTTAGATGCACCTTTCACAAGTCCAGCGATATCTACAATTTCCATTGTTGTAGGCACAACACGCTCAGGCTTAACGAGACCCTCGAGCTTTTCTAAGCGTGTATCAGGCACTGAAATCGTTCCGATATTCGGCTCAATGGTACAGAAAGGAAAATTTGCCGATTGTGCTTTCGCATTCGACAGACAGTTAAACAACGTGGATTTACCTACATTCGGAAGTCCTACGATCCCACATTTTAATGACATTTGCTACTTTTTTACGCAAAGATAATCATTCAATCGATGTATCGCCTACCGCCTTCGTTAGTCATTTTCTTGTATCTTCGCTAAAGTAAACCTTGTCATTTATGTCATTCTTCCTCATCTTTTTTCTCGGTATGCTCACATTTGGAGGTATCTTGGCCATTATCGGACTGTTTTCTCCCAAACAAATTCACTTGGCCGTTGAACGAGAAATTTGTGCCGAGGCTGATCAAATCTTCGTTCAAATTGCAGATTTCGAAAATTTCGTGACTTGGAATCCCTGGTCATTAAAAGATCCGAACATGAGGAATGAGTTTAAGGGCGAAAAAATGGAAATCACGCATCTTGAAGCGAATGAGCGCGTGGAAATGGAATTGCGTTTCGGACCGGGAAGACCCGCAAAAACGACATTTCAATTGATTAAAAAAGAAAATGCAACGCAAGTCATTTGGACGCTTGACTCAAATCTGGGTTCAAATCCTTTTACACGTGTGATTGGCCGAATGATGGCAAAAGTCATTCGCAAGGATTATACACTTGGATTGGAGCGTCTTGCTAAAAAATTAAACGGATAATGAAACATTTTCTTCACCTCATTGCGCTTTTATCGACGTTCAGTTTTAGTCAAAATTGGGACTCAACATACCTACGTAACATTTACAATGAAGCTTTAAGTAACGGCCATGCTTATGAAGATTTACGCAGTCTTTGTAAGGATATAGGACCTCGACTATCTGGTTCTTCGGAAGCTGAAATGGCTGTTTTATGGAGCAAGTTGCGCATGGAGTCGTATGGTTTTGACGAAGTTTATCTTCAAGAGATTAAAGTTCCACACTGGGAACGTGGGAACAAGGAAAGTGGGTGGATTAAGCTTGCGAATGGCCAATTGATCAAGGTCAACATTTTGGCACTTGGGGGATCTATTGGAACGGATGGAACCTTGGAAGGAGACATTGTTGAGTTTAGCCACATGGATGAACTTAAAAAGGCAAAGCGATCCAAAGTTGAAGGCAAGATCGTTTTCTTAAATCAAGCGATGGACGAACAGCAAATTAGTACCTTCAAAGCCTACGGTGGCTGTTATGCGATTCGTGGTAACGGCGCCGTGGAATCTTCTAAACTTGGAGCCATAGCCGTTGTGATTCGTTCGCTAGCAATGCCCGTTGATGACCATCCACACACAGGATCAATGCATTATGAGGACAGCATTCCACGTATACCAGCTGCCGCATTGTCTACTTCTGATGCTGAATTACTTTCATCCGAATTAAAAAAAGGAAAATGTCGATTCGTTATGGAGATGGATTGCCGCAACTTCCCTGATGCTGTTTCTTACAATGTCATTGCGGAGATGAAAGGTGAGCACCCCAATGAAATCATCACCTTTGGAGGTCATTTGGATTCGTGGGACACCGGTGAAGGAGCCCATGATGACGGTGCTGGAGTAATTCATTGCCTTGAGGCGCTGCGCATTCTAAAGGTGCTTGGCTACAAACCCAAACATACCCTCCGAGTTGTATTTTTCATGAACGAAGAAAACGGCAACATGGGCGGAAAAATGTATGCCGATTGGTCTCACGATCGCGGTGAACGACACATTGCGGCCTTGGAGAGTGATCGCGGTGGATTCTCACCTAGAGGATTTGACTGCGACGGTGATGAGAAATACATAACCATGATGCGCAGTTTTGAAGCACTTTTCAAGCCCTATGACCTACATGCATTCAATAAAGGCTATGGCGGGGTGGACATTGGTCCACTAAAAACAACCTTTAAAGGCATTCCACTTTTTGGTTTTGTACCAGATTCACAGCGCTACTTCGATTTTCACCATGCGCCAAGTGACGTATTTGAGAATGTGAACAAGCGGGAACTTGAATTGGGATGTGCAGCCATCGCCTCTATGGTTTATTTGTTGGACAAAAATTTGTAGCGCACGCAAAATGAACATAGCGTGTTA
The DNA here is from genome assembly GCA_021300505.1 of Cryomorphaceae bacterium. Lineage (GTDB taxonomy): Bacteria > Bacteroidota > Bacteroidia > Flavobacteriales_D > Crocinitomicaceae > M0103. Next base: position 9,021 of record JAJTDQ010000039.1, on the reverse strand, counting down.
ATAAATTGAAAAGTCAACATACCCTAGCCTCCTCAATTTATAGGTACATTTGCAACAGAATTTCGGTATTCCGAGCAATTATATGACTATGGTTCAGGACATCTTTGAAAAGATTAAAAACAATCGCGGCCCAATTGGGATGCACGCAAAAGAATCTCACGGGTATTTCACATTTCCAAAATTAGAAGGGGATATCGGTCCACACATGATTTTTCGTGGTAAAACACGTTTAAATTGGAGTTTGAATAACTATCTAGGCTTAGCCAATCATCCGGAAGTAAGAAAGGCGGATGCCGATGCTGCAGCGCAGTTTGGATTTGCTGCTCCAATGGGAGCGCGTATGATGAGTGGGAACACCAACTACCATGAACAACTGGAGGCAGAACTGTCTGCTTTCGTTGAAAAGGAAGATACCATCTTGTGTAATTTCGGATATCAAGCCATACTTTCAGCAATTGATTGTTTGGTGGACCGTCGAGATGTAATCGTTTATGACGCTGAATCACATGCGTGTATACTTGATGGAGTTCGCCTCCACATGGGGAAACGCTATGTGTTCAAGCACAATGATATTGAAGATTGTGAAAAGCAATTGGAACGCGCTACCAAACTCGCTGAAGAGCAAGGTGGAGGTATATTGGTGATCACCGAAGGTGTTTTCGGCATGCGTGGTGACCAAGGTTATATCAAAGAAATTGTTGATTTAAAGAAAAAATTCAACTTCCGACTGCTTGTTGACGATGCTCATGGTATTGGTACATTAGGTGCAAAAGGAGGTGGTACCGGACAAGAACAAGGATGCCAAGATGGTATCGATGTCTACTTTGGTACATTTGCAAAGTCCTTTGCACTGATTGGTGGATTTATTTCAAGTGACGAGCAGGTCGTTGAATACCTTCGTTACAACATGCGTTCACAAATTTTTGCGAAAGCATTGCCACTCCCACTTGTGGTTGGTGCATTGAAGCGTTTAGAATTGATGCGCACAAATCCTGAATTGAAAGACAAGTTGTGGGAAATTACAAACGCACTTCAAACAGGATTGAAAAATGCTGGTTTCGAAATCGGACCAACAAACTCTTGTGTGACTCCTGTTTACATGAACGGATCCATTCCAGAGTCTACAAATTTGATTTTTGACTTGCGTGAAAATTACAATGTATTCTGTTCGATGGTGGTTTACCCTGTAGTGCCAAAAGGAATGATTATTTTACGTTTGATTCCAACAGCAGTGCATACATTGGAAGATGTAAACTACACCATTGAATGTTTTTCTAAGATTGTAGGAAAATTGAAGGCTGGCGAATACATGTCAGACAAGATAGCTTCTGTATAATCAATATAAAACGAATCTTAAAGCCGGCCAATGCCGGCTTTTTTTGAATAAAAAAGTACCATTTGAAAAGTGCGGACGAACATATTGACCACATCATTTCCTGTATTCATCTAGAGGAGAAAGCGCAAAAAGAACAGTTCGATGCCTTGGGAAGCACGAGCTTAAAGGAGTTGCGCCATGCCGGTTTAGCACTTCATCCCTTGCGCATAAAGCGTCGATCATACGGATTTGCTGATTATCCCGAGTTTAACTTTACTTTACCCTACCCCAACGATTCAAGTAATTTCAGGGATGGCGCACAAATCGAAGTCTTTTTTCCTGGGGAGGATTCCATTAAAGCAATACTTATCGGATATGATGGCCGATCTGGGGATGTTCGACTATTAATCAGTGATTTTCCCGACTGGATTGATGATGGCGCTGCCTTGAAACTTGCACCTGATGCACATACGACAGAAGTAATGCTTCGTTCGATGGATAAAGTGCGACAGACACCCAGTTTAAATTCATTATTCTCCACCATACATAGCACATCATCTCTAAAAAACGAAACGAAAGGCAAAAACCTAGAAATTACGTGGTTCAATCCAGGACTTAATAAAAGCCAAAAGGAGGCTGTAAACAGTGTCTTTAATGACAATGACTTATTGATTATCCATGGTCCTCCAGGAACGGGTAAAACAACAACATTGGTCGAAGCCGTTCAGCAGCTTGTTGCTGATGGAAAACGTGTGCTTGTCTGTGCGCCTGGAAATGCAGCCGTGGATCATTTCGCGAAGAGTTTATTGGGTAAAGTAAAACGTATGGTGCGCATTGGAAACAACGCACGCATTGATGAGTCATTATTCCCTTATACCATCGAAGGCATCTTGAAAGACAGCGACCAGGCCAAGGAAATAAAGAAGATGAAGATTCGTGCTGAGGAGTTGCGGAAAATGGCACATCAATACAAACGTCACTTCGGGAAAGATGAGCGTGATCAGCGAAAATTATTGATGAATGCAGTGCGAGAAATACGCACCTATATTCGGAAAACTCGTGATCATGAAGAACGCACAGCCATCGAAAATGCACAAGTAATCCTTGGTACCCCAGTTGGAATTTGGGATGCTCTCATTCCTGACTTGAGTATGGATGTCGTGATCATTGACGAGGCAGGACAATGTCTTGAACCACTCGCTTGGGCTGTTTTACCCAAAGCAGAAAAACGAATACTTGCTGGAGATCATTTGCAATTACCACCAACAGTACTTTCTGAGGAAGCGCAGAAAAAAGGATTCAATCGTTCCATTTTAGAGACGGCATTTTCTTCTGTACCGTCCGTTTTTTTATTGGACACACAATACCGTATGCGAAAATCTATCGCAGGATTTTCATCGCAACATTTCTACGAAAACAAATTAGTAACTCCCGACTCGCTCGATAACATCGGTGATCATTTGCTCTTTTACGATACCGCCGGGGCTGGATTCAATGAAGAAACATCTGAGGATCGTCCAGGATATGCCAATTCAGGTGAAATGAACCTTGTGCTACAAATCATAGAAAAATTAGAACTAAACAACAATAAAACAGCCTTCATTTCACCATACTCTAGTCAAATTGCATTGGCAAAAGAAACTTTACCGAGTGAAATGCGCTGCAGTACAATCGATAGTTTTCAAGGACAAGAGATGCATACGATTATTATCTCACTTGTGCGGTCCAATGAAAAAGGTCAAGTCGGATTCCTGTCTGATCACCGTAGAATTAATGTCGCGATGACACGAGCCAAAGAACAGCTTATCATAATTGGAGATAGCGCCACCTTGTGTTCCGATTCCTTTTTCTCTTCTCTAATCGAATACAGTGAATCCAATAATGCGTACCGCAGCTGCTTCGAACTCATGTACTAAAAACACTATATTTCGATGTGATGAATTGATTTAAAACTAAAAAGGCATGCTTTATTTTGTCATAAAATCTCATAATCCGGAAGCTTTAAGTTAAATGTAAGATGCAACTCGAAATCATTGTTGTCCGATAAAATTTTGTTGCTCTTCTTGAAGCTCTTGAAATCAATGGAATTATGAAGTGTTATTAAAACAAGTGGGTGTTTTTTGTTTTATGTGATTTAACCATTTAGTATTTGAACTGTTTGACCCCGATGGGTCATGGGCCTATCGGGAGGGCTTATGTTTACAAGGATTCGACCCCGATGGGGTCAATAAATCAAAGTTAAACTGATTGGATAAAACATGAAGGTGGATTTAGTCGGACAACAATGATTCGTAATTCGTAATTCGTAATTCGCAACTTTTAGAAGTCCTTCGTTTTTGCTTCGTCAACCCAATCCCAATTTGGGAATAGTGTTACCATTTTGACAATATACACCAAAACATTTTTAATTAAAATACTGATTTACATCACCTTAAGCTTTTGGCACAAACTTTACGATGTAAATGGAAACAAATGCTATGGAAAAGTCAGCCCTCCGTATAATTGTCTTAGATGACGACCCTTTTTTGGGAAAATTGGTTCATAGTTTTCTTCAAAAACATGGGTATACCAATTCAATGTTGGTTGATGACGAATCTGAGTGCATTCGTTTAGCTGAGAGCGGACATAATTTGGTTATTCTAGATTATGATCTCAAGACAATTAAAGGACTCGAAAACGAATATGTAACCAATTGGTGTGATCGCCAAACAAATCAACCCATCGACCTCATCGATTTTAGATCACGATTAAATCGGGCTTAAGCCTGAAATCTTGGCGCAAAGCAGCTCTATTTCTTCCAAAGAATTGAAGGCATGCATGCTCACGCGAATTCCTTCGAATTCTTCTGGTACTGTTGGATGAAAAATTGGTTTTATGGCAACCAGCCCTGATTTCAACTCCGCAGATTTTCGTATAAGTTCATTTCTACTTTCCGCTTTTAACATTACAATAGGAGTAGCTTGATGTGAAAGATATCCCATTTTTTGATGAAACACGTGAATATTTTGGTGCAAAGCCAACCTTTTCTTTTCAAGATTTTCATCTCGTAGGACAGCGATAATTCGTTGATAATTCTCCGGTGGAAGTGCTGTTGTATAGATAAAAGAATGGGCAAAGTTGACCAAGTATTGTCGTAATTGTTCAGTTCCTAAAACACTTGCCCCATGTGACCCAAACGCTTTGCCAAAGGTGACTAAGCGTGCAAAAATTTTATCCTCTACGCCCAGTTCAACAGCCAGTCCTGATCCATTCTTTCCAAATACTCCAGCTGAATGTGCTTCATCCAGATAGATGTATGCGCCGACTTCTTCTGCAAGTTCAATAAGGGCTTCTAATGGTGCTATGTCACCTGTCATCGAGTAAACTCCTTCAACGGCAATATAAACCGTTCCTGAGGCTTGTTTCAATTTTAACCGCAAATCATCTAAATCATTGTGCTTAAATGAAAAAGACCGAGCCAACGAAAGCCGAATCCCATCGCGAATGCTCGCATGCACCAGAGCATCATATACGATTGTATCCCCCTTTTGAGGCACCGAACTGAAGAAACCGAGGTTGGCATCATATCCTGAATTGAACATCAGTGCAGCCTCAGCATTAAAATGAGTGGCAATGACCTGTTCACATGCTTCAGCAACGGGTGGATTTCCTGAAATTAATCGCGACCCTGTTCCTGAATGGATTCCTTCGTAAGCTGGGGTAACGAATGATGCATAACCGAGATAATCATTCGAAAAGAAATCAACCATTCCAATGTAAAAAGAAAGGGAACGCAAAGTCCCCTCATTTTCTCTTTTTATTAATCTATTGATCAGTTTTTTATCCATCAAAGAAGGATTAAGAAACCGTTATTTTTCTTGGTTCAAAGCCATTTTTAAATGCTTCTTCACGTGCGTTTTTCAATTCAACTTCACGCTCTAACTCACGTTTTTTACGCTCTTCGATCAATGGATCTGGAAGACTTACTGGTTTTTCACCACCAGCGAATGCCTCTTTTGAGATCAAACCGAGAATAGAGAACATTTCCTTGTCTTCATTGAAGTCAGGGTTGGGAGTTGTCAGTAATTTGTCTCCAGCAAAGATGGAACCCGCACCAGCTAAAAAGCACATTGCTTGAGCTTCCATGCTCATTTTCGTTCTTCCTGCTGATAAACGCACAACAGACTCAGGAAAAGCAATACGTGTAGTTGCCACCATACGAATCATCTCCCACTGTTCAATTGGTTTTTGGTCCTCCAAAGGAGTGCCTTCAACCGCAACAAGTGCATTGATTGGAATAGATTCAGGCGGATTCTCCATTTGCATATACGACCAAAGCAATCCAACTCGATCTTCAATCGCTTCACCCATACCAATTATACCACCTGAACAGACAGTAATCCCTGCTTTGCGCGCATTGTCAATCGTATTCAAACGATCTTCATACTCACGGGTTGAAATCACATCACCATAAAACTCCCGAGAAGAATCTAGGTTATGGTTGTAGGCAAATAATCCAGCGTTCTTAAGACGTTGCGCTTGATTTTCGTTCAACATTCCTAAAGTACAGCACACCTCCATATCGAGGTCATTGACCGCTTGCACCATCTCAACAACCGAATCGAAATCCTTATTGTCACGTACTTCACGCCAAGCGGCCCCCATGCACAAACGCGAGGAACCATTTGCCTTTGCATTTTTAGCTTGCTCAAGAACTGTGTCGACCGACATTAACTTATGTGCTTCGACATCTGTTTGGTAGCGCGCAGCTTGAGGGCAGTAACCACAATCTTCAGGGCATCCTCCTGTTTTAATACTCAACAAAGAAGACATTTGGACTTCGCGAGGATTATGGTATTGACGGTGAACCTTAGCTGCTTCAAATATGAGTTCGAGCAAAGGTTTGTTGTAAAGTTCAAGGAGTTTCTCCTGGCTGTTATAGTCCGGATTAATTTTCATCGCAGTAATTATTGTGCAAAAATAGCAAAAGTGCTTATTTCATTATCAAGCAGCTGGCATAAGCTTTTACAGCCTTGCGCTCACCAAAGGAATCCACTTTCTCATGGGTTGTCGCCTTTATGGAAATATCATCTGCATCAATTTTTAAAATCGAAGCGATAATCGTTTGCATATCAGGAATATGCGGATTCAATTTGGGTTTTTCTAAGATTACCGTACAATCTATGTTCCCAATGGAATAGCCTTTCTCACGCAGAAGAACATAAACACGCTCAAGAAGAATTTTAGAATCGATTCCTTTGTATTGAGGATCCGTATCTGAAAAATGAAAGCCGATATCTCGCAAATTAGCTGCGCCCAACAAGGCATCACAGATGGCATGAAGCAACACATCGGCATCTGAATGACCTACGGCACCAAGATCTGATTCAATCTTCTTTCCACCAATAAAAAGTTCTTTCTCGGAAGATAGTTGATGAACATCTACACCGAATCCAATTCGAATGCGCATGATTTATTCAGGATTGCTCTCGCCGCTTGTGTTTTTCACTTTGCTTCCCAAGTACAAACGAAGGGTAAAGCGCAAGGTATTTGCCAAAGGACTTTGACGCGTAACAGCTGCCAAGTAAGAGATGTCAATACCAAACATATTGTAACGGAAACCTATACCAGCATTGAAATACTGACGGTTACCTTTGTTTTTGTTTTCGTAAAAATATCCGGCACGAATTGCAAGAACATTGTTGTACCAGTATTCTGTACCTAAAGCGATATTGATTTCAGACAATTCTTCTTTAAAACGGCTACCTTTCACTACTTGGTATGTTCCGTCTGAGTTTTGAGCGTAATTGCCAGCATCATCTTTAACTAAAGTGCCTGGAGCATCATAGAATGATTGCACGAGGCCACCAATTACTCCTACATCACTAGTTTGACCTGCAAGCATCGTGTATTCACTCGCCTGAGTAATTCCGTCCCCATTCAAATCTACGTAATCATAAAACGCTGGCGTAGGAACAAGAAGTTTCTGCAAATCAAGGGAAAAAACAATGTCATTGTATTTATCCAACTGCACTTTGCAGGCATTACCAATTTTCAAATTCATTGGCAAGAAATCTCGTGTTCCATTCAAGGCAGAATACGCGATTTTGTTACCAATATTGTTTAGGGTAATTGCAAATGTATAAGCTGCATCTCTACCCCCTACTCTCAATTCGTCATCAAAATAGGTGAATGAAAGATCCGTAGCTCCAGCAACACCTGCTTTGGTATTCACACCAGCAACAGTCAAACCACCAGTCAAATTCGAATACACAAATTTCCCATTTATCCCAATACTCGTTTTTTGACCTAAACGAAAAGCATATCCACCCGTCAATTCAAATTCAGCAGGTTTATCGTTACGAATCACATTACCTGTAGCATCAGTAAAGGTAATTTCTCCCAAACTAAAATATCGCAATGCACCAGCAACCGAATGACGATCATTCAATTTGTAATACCCAGAAAGGTAAGAAAGATGAATATCATTGGTCAATTGTCTCAACCAAGGTGTGTAAGATAATGACAACTCGGACTTCTCCTTTGCAAAAGTCAACATGGACGTGTTCCAGTACAATGAATTCGAACTTGCACTCAATGCAGTTCCAGCATCTCCCATTCCCCCTGCTCTTGAATCTGGCGTTATTGCCATGAAAGGTACTGCGGTTGTAATGGTATTCAATTGCAGATCATTGTCCGTTGCGCCACCTGTTGGCTGAGCCAAGGCTGAAAGAGAAATGAAACCAAAAATGGCAGATGCCAAGTGCTTTTTATTCATGTTATTTTTTGTTTGACTTACAAATATACTCAAAATGATGGGCAAATAACCCTTATTTTAAAAGAACCAATTTTTCAGTTTTATCAGCAACGGTACCATCAGGTGTTCTTACCTTGATGGTATAAATATAAACTCCTTTAGCGAGTTGATCACCAAAATCATCACGTCCATCCCACGGAATACCCTGAGATCTAAACCCTTCAGTTTTCACCATTTGATTGATCGAACGAACCAATTTACCCGAAACTGTCATTACCTGAATCTGAACATCAAGCTCAGAACACACTTGATTGTGCTCAAAATAAAACTCAGTATGTGTGGTGAACGGATTAGGATAATTTAAGACGTGGTTCAACGCAATCGTTTGATCAGGCTGAACATAAAACTCAATGGAGGACTGAGATAGATTGTTGTTTACATCCCAAACCTTTAATGTGATGGTATGCTTTCCAGCACTCAATTCACTCATATTAAATCGCAACTTACCCGACTGGTAAGAATCTAAGTTTGCTGTGTAATAATCATTTAGCACAATGGGATTCTCAAGGTTTCCATCCAAGATTGCCACTAAATCGTGGCCTATTCCATTTCCGACGGTATTGATCCCATTCTCATCGAAAAGATTCGCCATCAATACTGGTGTTTGATCTGTCGTCCCACCATTGACAAAATTTTCTTCATTTAAAAACAAATCGATGTCCGGACCTTGATCGTCAGAAATTCCATTCGGATCTATTCCTCCAACAACAAAACGTGTATCGTATCCACCTGCATCTTCCGATGTACTATTGGCATAATAACTAATTTTTCCGGCACCAAATGAATAATTGATGTCCTTAGGCACGATGAATGAAAAAGTAAAATATCCATCGGTCACTGTAGCCTTTCCTTTGTACAGCGCATTTCTTTGTACCTCAAAAGTTAAAACAGGAGAATCAGGATCTTGCCC
>JAJTDQ010000164.1:6625-8611 GCA_021300505.1 Cryomorphaceae bacterium | reverse complement strand
TGCCTCATCATCAATGGATGGTGTCGAGCAAATCATGAATAAGCGTATCAACCAATTTGGTGTTGCGCAACCGAACATCCAAAAAGATCCTGCAAACAACCGTTTGTACATCGAGCTTCCTGGTGTTCAAGATGAGGTGACTGTTGCGAAAAAATTGCGTTCAACAGCAAACCTACAATTCTTTGAAACATACATGCCGTCTGAAATTCAGTCATTCTGGCAAGAAGCGACAATGATTTCGCGTACTGAAGAGGTGATTATGGCTGAGGTTGATCCAGCAGATTCAGTGGCCGTTGCCGCAGCTGATTCAGTGAGAAAAGCGAAAGAGGAATCACTGTCATCTTTGGGAACATCCGGGAAAGGATTGGCCGATTATTTTAAACCTGTAGGTGACTATGCGATTGGTTATGTACCGGTAGATCCGAATGCAGAGATTGACCAAAAAGAATTAGTAGACAAAATTCTTGCACGTGCAGATGTGATGGCGGCTTTCCCAGAAGACTTGCGTTTCATGTGGGGTGCAGAGCCTGAGAGTGTTTCTGATAAAAAGAAAGACAAAGGATACTTCTTGTATGCAGTGAAAATGCCAGAAAATGGTAAAGCGAATGTAGGAGGTAAGGATGTTAAAAATGCAACTACGGGTTATGATGACCAAAATGGTAAAGTAACGGTAGACTTGTCAATGACTGAAGAAGGTGCTGACAAATGGGCTGAGATGACAGGAAATAACGTGAACCGCATAGTAGCCATCACGATGGATAATGTAGTCTATAGTGCACCTCGCGTAATTAACCCAATTACTGGCGGAAACACACAAATTTCAGGTTCATTTACGATTGAAGAGGCGAAGGACCTTGCAGGCTTATTGAATGGTGGGGCACTTCCTGCACCATGTGTGATTAAAGAACAAACCATTGTCGGTCCAACCATTGGTGATGAAAACACAAAAGCAGGTTTGATTTCTTTCGGAATTGCCTTATTGGTGGTATTCGCTTACATGTTCTTCTACTACGGAAAAGCAGGTTTGGTTGCCGACATCGCTCTTTTGGCGAACATGATTTTCATCTTTGGTTCACTTGCTTCATTTGGAGCGGTACTGACGCTAGCAGGTATTGCGGGTATCGTATTGACCATTGGTATGGCGGTGGATGCCAACGTACTTGTCTTCGAACGTATTCGTGAGGAAATTGCCGCAGGTAAAGATCAAGCTACGGCAATTGACGCAGGATACAAAATGGCCCTTTCATCAATCATCGATGCGAACGTTACTACACTCTTGACTGCGGTTGTGTTGAAAATCTTTGGTTCAGGACCAATTGAATCATTCGCGACAACATTGATCATCGGTATCTTTACTTCTGTATTTGCTGCCTTGGTTATTTCTCGTCTAGTGTTCATTTGGATGATGAAGAAAAACATGACCATCAATTTTGACACGAAAGTGACAAAAGGTGCATTCAAGAAAATCAATGTTAACTTCGTTGCCAACAGAAAGTTCTACTACATTATTTCCGGTGCATTGGTTGCTGGATCTATTATCATGGTGGTAGTTCGTGGTATGAATCCAAGTGTTGAATTCTCTGGAGGTCGTACATTCGGTGTGCGTTTTGAGAAATCAGCGAAATCGGAGATCGAATATATCCGTGAGAACATTTCGAAAACAATGCCGGGTGCATCTGTAGATATCAAAACGAAAAAAGACAATTACTTCGTTGAAATTACGACCAACTATAAATTGTCGGATGAGTCTGCCAATGAAGAAGTGAAAGCTAAACTTGGAGAGGCTTTGAAAGCATCCAAAGAGAAACTTGGTGGTTACAATATCGAAGAATCTAGAAGTGTATCGGCATCAGTTTCTGATGAGTTGATTGAAGGATCTTTAATCGCCATTATTCTTTCATTGGTAATGATGTTTGCTTACATCTTGTTGCGATTCGGAACGTGGCAGTATTCATCTGGTGCAATTCTCGCCTTGGCACATGACGT
>JAJTDQ010000164.1:0-6544 GCA_021300505.1 Cryomorphaceae bacterium | reverse complement strand
ATACCGTGATCGTGTATGACCGTATTCGCGAAGACTTATCATGGAAGAAAGATGTGAAGCAATCAGACGAGATCAATGGTGCATTGAACTCTACACTTTCTCGCACGATCAACACGTCATTTACAACATTCGTGGTACTCCTTGTGATCTTCCTTTTCGGTGGAGCTGCAATTAAAGGATTCGTATTCGCCTTGATGATTGGTGTATTCGTAGGAACGTACTCATCATTGTGTATTGCTACACCACTATTGATTGACCTTACTAAGAAGATTAAAGCATAATTCGCAAGTAATATCCAAAAGAAAAGGTCTGCTTCGGCAGACCTTTTTTATTTTGATTAGAATCGAATGATTTCAGCGTATTCGCTTCGGCGAAGGAAATCACGCAAAATGCTTCGTGCATCCCGGTCTTCTTGATAGATGTCGATAAACCGTTTCCATTTCGAAGTCGGCTGGTGATTGAAGTGGAATGGTGCATACCCGTAACCGCTCAAACTTCCACGCTCCACCAAGACAAGGCTTTTTTCGCTTTTATGACGTCCCTTGTCAACCAAATAAAAACTTTCCCCGCTCAATGTGAGTTTCTCAACGAGCGCATTCACTCGGGTGTTGTATTCATCAGCCGATTCGTCACCAATACAGGCACCATTGCATTCTTTGATGGAATGATGAAAGCATGCCGACTGGGTAGGATAGAGGTCACACAACTTTTGACATAGCGTGTATTGCGCGCAAATGGCAGTCAAATAACTGATTCCTTCTTGTTTCGTGGTAAAACTCATCAATGGTATATCTTCCCGTTTTGATGTTAGTCCAACGTGTAGGCGTAAATATCCCGCTTGATCTTGAATATCAAACAATCCATACGGAAACTTGCTTTTCTTGAGTCGCTGGTTGTAAACAGGACGATGTGTTTTAATCATCGCTGATTCCAATAGTAACGCAATCAATTCCGAGCCTGTGAGCTCGTATTCTATCCGGCAGATTTCTTTCATCATCTGAATACCTTTCTTTGTTTTGGTATTTCTCAAATGTTGATCGACGCGCTGTTTCAGTTGCTTGCTCTTGCCGATATAGATGATTTGTCCTGTGTCGTTGTAAAAGGTGTATACGCCAGTTTTAGAAGGCACAGCATCCAATTGTTCTAAATCTAAATTGGGATGTAAAACTTTCGGGTTTACTTCATGCTGAATAAATGTCGAAAGTCCAGCTGGATCCTTTTCCACCAACATAGTAAACAAATGTGCTGTAGCCAAGGCATCACCACCAGCTCTATGTCGTCCTTTGATTTGGATGCCTAGTTCAGCGGAGAGCTTACCCAAGCTGTATGAGGCATGCCCAGGAATAACATAACGTGAGGCGCGAACCGTGCACAAGTGAGGACGACGGTAATCGTATCCAAGATTTTTGAACTCTTGCCGAATGATTCCATAATCGAAGCCTACATTGTGTGCAACAAAAATACAATCCTCCGTAAATTCAACAATCTCCTTGGCCAATTCATAAAATCGAGGAGCGTTCTCCACCATTTTGTCATTGATGCCTGTAAGTCGAACGATGAATTCAGGAATGCGCATTTCAGGATTGACAAGAGTCACAAATTCATCAACAACCTTGGTGCCATCATGTTTGTAGATGGCAATTTCGGTGATCTTTGAATCCTTCGGACTTCCACCTGTTGTTTCAATATCTACGATGGCGTAATGCACAGTATGTAAAGGTAGCGAATTCAACGGCGTAAAATGGATTGCATTCAAACTTTTGTTGGTGCCTGAAAAACACGTATCTTTCGGACGATTAAACTGACTTTTTCATCAAATAACCATGAAACATCTTCTTTCTGCACTCTTTATTGTGCTTTTTACATTCGCTTTCGGGCAAAGCAATTTAACCGTCTTTAATAATGGAGGACAACAGTTCTATGTCATCTTGAATGGTGTGAAACAGAATTTTCAACCTATGACGAATGTAGTCGTTAGTGGTTTGAAGAATGGTTCCTATTCAGTGAAATTGATTTTCGCAGATCAGAAAATTCCAGACGTAGATAAAAACTTTTACATTGACGAACCACAGGATATTACGACTCGTGTGATCTTCAAAAAGAAACTTCCTAAGTTACAATGGATTGGAGCAGTCCCAACAGCTGGTGCTTCACAATCCTCAGATGTCATCATTTACCGACCCGATGACAACACTATGTTTAGTGACCAACAGGTAAATCAAGTGGCTACAACGCCAACAGGTACAGTGAACACAACAGGAAATCTGACAACCAATACAACAGGAACGTTGAACACAACCGGTAATGTGAACATTACTGGAAATGTGAACGGAAACAATGGTGCAGTAAATTCCCAATCAAACGGTGGAACTGTATCTCAAACTACGACGACTCAGACGACAACAACTACGACAGGAACACCAACCACGACAACCAATACGCCAAATGGAATTGGAGGCATGAACATTTCGATCAATGTGAATGACCCATTGAATGGTGGAGGTCAAATAAACATGAACATGGGTGGAATAGGAACCGCTATCACTACTCAGGATGCACAAACAACACAGCAGTCAACTACAGTAACGACGACTACAGTAACGTCCAGTTCTACGAACAATGGCAATACCACGATTACCACAACCGATACGAATCCTATAGCGAATCAAGGGAATGTGGGAATTCAAATGAATACGAATCCTGCATCGACACAAGGGAATGTGGGAATTCAAATGAATACGAATATGGGTACAACAACACAGGGAAATACTACTTTCCAAAGTACGAATACACAAAGCAATACGCAGTTCCAAAATACGAATACCCAAGGAAATACGACCATTCAATCTAACAATACACAGACTACGCAAACACCTGTTCAGCCAACGTCAACGAATGGATATTGCAAGAACATTTTGGCTGATGCAAATAGAAAAGTTGAGGAGTTAAATGAGCTTTCGTTTGATTCAGATCGTAAGGAAGCTATTTTGATGGAGTTGAAAACGTATGATCGTTTGGAATGTGCTAAGTTCCTATCAGATCGAATTATTGACAAAGATAACGTAGGGATTCTTTACAAACTTTTTGATTTCGATTCAAGCAAAATGGAATTGAGACAATACATCAGCTCAAAGAAATAAGTGATTAGAAATTGACTATTTATTCAGACAAACCCCGGGAAGCATCTCGGGGTTTTGTTTGTTTATAAGCGTAGTTTTTTGGAAGAGGTGTGTTGATTGTTTCAATTCCTGCTCCTAAGTGGGAGGATCTCCCCGATGATTATTCAAACAAAAAAAATGCTGACCGAAGCCAGCATTTAGAATATGTTTGAATGGTTGATTAAGCGTGAACACCCATCACCTCAGCCATCTTCGCTCCAATTTGAGCTGGAGAATCTACAACGTGAATTCCACACTCGCGCATGATACGTTTCTTAGCTTCTGCTGTGTCATCTGCTCCACCAACAATTGCACCTGCGTGACCCATTGTACGTCCTTTAGGCGCTGTCTCACCTGCGATGAATCCAACTACTGGCTTTGTTCCGTTTTCTTTGACCCAACGTGCAGCAATAGCTTCAAGGTTACCACCAATTTCACCAATCATTACGATTCCTTCAGTTTCAGGATCATTCATCAGTAACTCAACTGCTTCACGCGTCGTTGTTCCGATAATAGGGTCGCCACCGATACCAATCGCAGTCGTGATTCCAAGACCTGCTTTCGCAACTTGATCTGCAGCTTCGTATGTCAATGTTCCTGATTTAGAAACGATGCCAATCTTTCCTTTTTTGAAGACAAACCCAGGCATGATTCCTACTTTCGCCTCACCTGCTGAGATTACTCCTGGACAGTTCGGTCCAATCAAGCGGCAATCGTATGCACTGATGTATTCTTTTGCTTTCACCATGTCGTTTACGGGAATACCTTCCGTGATACAAACGATTACTTTGATACCTGCGTTAGCAGCTTCCATAATCGCATCCGCAGCAAATGCTGGTGGAACGAAAATGATAGAAACATCGGCGCCCGTTTTTGTCACAGCATCCATTACAGTGTTAAACACAGGTCGATCGAGGTGCATAGACCCTCCTTTTCCTGGAGTAACGCCACCAACGACATTTGTTCCGTATTCAATCATTTGACTCGCGTGGAAGGAACCTTCACTACCTGTGAAGCCTTGAACGATTACTTTAGAATTCTTGTTAACAAGTACACTCATTGCAATGGTGATTTAGCTTAAAATTTTGTGTCCCAAAAATAGAATTTTGAAACCGTATTTTCAATGAAAGTTCAAAGAATATCGAAATTATTTTACACCGATGATATCCATGTCGTAAATCAACGTGGAATGTGGTGGAATATCATCAAGTTTTCGGTCGCCATAAGCCAACTGTGGTGGAAGAATCATGAATACTTTCGCACCCGGTTTTAGCTCAAACATGATTTCTTTCCATCCTAAAATCAATTTGCTGACCTCAAACTCAACTGGTTTTTTCTGAGTGTCGAATGTTTCTCCATTCAGGAACTTTCCGGTGTATGTGAACGATACGATGTCTTTGTAGCGGATGTATTCTCCTTCACCAGGATTGATAATGGTGTAATACAAACCTGATGGAGTGCGTTTACATTTCTTCCCTTTCTTTTTCAAATATGCACGAATGTCTTTGTCAAATTGGGCCATGTCACGTTCCGAATACGTTTCACAACCGGCAAACAAAGTCAAAAGAAGAATGAAAATTAGTGGTGTTCTCATTTTATGCGAATCGGGGTTAATGTAAATCCTTCACGTTGCAGTAAACGCACCACACCATTTGGACCACCCAAGTGTCCAGCGCCAACGGCAATGAATGTTGGGTGTGATTTGATGTGATTCATGATTAACGGAATCCAACGTTTGTTTCTGTCATCGAGAAAAGCTGCTTTTTCATCCACAATAACACTTTCATGTTTCATGATCATCATGTACATAGAGTCGATGTTCTGATCTACGTAAAGCCGTTCCATTTCACGTGTTTGCTCCATGATTTTTTCTGGATTGCGTATGCTTTCCATCACCATTTCTGTTTGTTGAGCTTTGTTGAGATGATCAAAAATGGCCATTTGATCGGCAGCTGTTTCGAGTCCTGCAATTGGAATTTTATGAGTGCTAGCGAGTGCTTCGAAAGTTTGTTCGTAAGATTCCATGTTTCCTAGGAATTTCCATTGTGTCGCCAATTGAACAAATACAAAGGGCTTCATGGAATCCATGGTTTTTCTGAATAGAGTTTCCTTCATGTTCAAATTCGCGGATGCCCATTGAAAAAGACTATCACTCTGTTCCTTAGTAAAGTAATCGAAAAAACTTCCTTCGTTGAGTTTCAATAAGATCATGCTTTCTTCTCGTGTTGGAAGTCCATCTATCTCCATGACCAATTCCTCGGTGTTCAGTATCAGTTTCTCAAGTTTCTCTGGAAAGAAGAAGTATTCGCGCTCAATCATGTGCATTGTCCCGAAGATGTAACTCGGGTCTGACAATCCTGTACCTTCAATCTTCCAAAGTAAAGATGATTTCTTTAACGGGTACTCACTTACTTGAGCAGAAAGTTGATGCGTGAAGTAAACAAGGCAAATCGCCAGAATTTTTTTCATGGTCAAAGGCTTAATTCCGCCAAATAATGATCATCTTCTTCGTGCAAACGTTTTGCTTTTAATCCAACATTGGCTGCTGCTTGAAAAAGATTGTCGAAGTCCACATAAAGCCAGTCAAACCAAGGTCCTTTCTCCTTTTTGTAGCTCATTTGGAATTTGAAATTCCCATAATATTCCGTGTTCAAATCCACCCAAAGTGAACCATCTTCATCTTCATAAAGGTATTTGATGTCTGAGCTGTCGCACAAGATTTTTCCACCTTCATTCAAAACTGATTTTGCGTGAGCTAGCGTATTTTCCAAGTTCGAAAGTGTTCCCGCAATGCCAATTCCGTTCATCAACAATAAAATCGTATCGAAACGCTCTCCGTTCAAATCAAAAAAGTTGATTTCACGCGCATTCAAACCGTTTCGTTGCATGTATTGCACAGCACCTTTGGAAATGTCAATGGAAAGGACTTCATGACCACGATCACTCAATTCGAGGGAGTGGGTTCCGCTTCCTGCACCAACATCCAATACACTTCCTTTACAGCGGTCCAGTGCCAATTTCTCAATCATGGGCATTTCATCGAAAGTCCGGAAAAGCACTTCGAGAGGAATGATATCGTCATCGCAAATGTCAGAGCTTACAATGATGTCCGCTGGACGTTTTTTTTCGGCGTACTCAAGAATCGCTGCGCCAACAGGGTCTCCGTTATGGTGTGTCATTAATAGTCGTATTGGTCGTAACCAGAGAAATCTTCATCGATACCGTAGTCTTCAGAAAAGTCATCGTCATCGTCATCGTCATCGTCGTCCTCATCCCCGTCAAATTCATCCGTAATTAACTCATCATTTTCCGCTACGATTCGAGAATCCTCAGGTGGTGCCATCCCTACAGCCATGAGGACTTCGGGGGCAACTGGGTTTTCTTTC